>DASSQU010000211.1:0-20219 GCA_035702325.1 Steroidobacteraceae bacterium | reverse complement strand
CTGATACCCGCACCACTACCACTGATCCCAGAGCCGCTGCCGCTGATACCCGCACCACTACCACTGATGCCAGAGCCGCTGCCGCTGATGCCGCGACCGCTGCCGCTGATACCCGCACCACTGCCGCTGATGCCAGAGCCGCTGCCGCTGATACCCGCACCACTGCCGCTGATGCCAGAGCCGCTGCCGCTGATGCCGGCATGGCACGCGAAGCTCGCTGTAGCGGCGACTACTGCGGCAAGGATTACTGATCGTGACGCATTCATGGCTCCTACCCCCATATCTCTCCGTGTCCTCAATCCATCACTTCTGATTGCGCAGTCCCGCGAGAACATCAATCTCCTCGACGGGCGACGCGCCACGACTCTTGTCTTGTAAAGAGGTCTTCCGTGGCTCTTCATCTGCAGCATCGCCGGCCTGGTCTTCAAAGAAGTACACGCCCACGCCGTATCTCTTCCCCGTTGCGTTCTGCTCAGACGCGATCAAGCGCGTCAAGAACGTGTCAAGTTCCGACAGCAGCTCTTGACCCCTCTCCCCCGCGAGGGCCAAGAACTTGTCCCGACCACTCTCCGACAGCAGCTCATCGGAAATGACTGCGCGCTCGAAATACACAGGATCTGGATTCGCCCTGAGCAGGTTGTGTACGAAACTCGCGGCGACACTTGCGAGAAAACGACCCATCCGTTCAATTCGCTTTACGTCAGCTCCTTGTGGGAGATAGGCGCGCGACAGGCATCGAACGGTAGTTCCTTCTATTACTTCCACCGAACCCGAAGCGACGAGCTCGTCAAGGAGCGCTTCTTCGTCAGCACCGCGGCATGCCACTTCAATAAGCTCTCGGAAGCTTCGTCGTGGCGAACCTGCTGTAGGAACCAAGTCCAACTCGAGCGCAAGTCCATACGCGCCTGAGAAGCCGGAGTTTGTGTGCCACACAGTGAGTAAGTTAGTTACTTGATCCAAAGTGACTGCTGACAGGCTGTGCGGCGCCCCGGTGCGCGTTGCCTCCCGCAGCGCGGTAACGTCCGATTTCGTGATACCGGCCACCACGGCAAGACGCGCGTCGGTTGTTGGTCTCTTCTGTTCGCGCAGACGTGCCTCGAGCGCCTGTATGTAGACGCGACGCACCACTCCCGCGATCTCCCCCGCCGAGATTCCGTATTCGAAAGCGACACGCATCAGTGGCTGCACGAGTGCAGCAAACACGCTGAGTACCGCCTCTTTTTCCCTGGTCGTTTTAGTCATTCTGAGTCGGCTTGTTGTGACATAACTCTAGGCAGTTCAGTCACTTATGTCAATTAACAGCCGTAAGTACTTTCCGCAAGCCGAGGGGATATTGAGATAAATCTCATTTAAAACATCAGGTTACGAGATCCTGGACGCGGCTGACACGGCCGCGCAGGGTGAGAATCGGGGCACAGTACCCCGGGAACGGATGGGTTAAGCGGACTGAGCGCCCGGGAACGGGCGAGTTGGAATCGAGGAGACCGGGAACGCTCGCGGCACGCTCCGGGAACGCCAAAACCGGCCTCCGGGAACGCTGACGGCGGCTCTGGGGAACGCCGAAGTCAGCCGTCTGGGAGTCGGAAGTTGTGAGTTGGAGTTAGGGGGCCGTGGGCTGCGGCTGTCAGGTGCGCTCGGCCGGCTCGAACAGCCGCTGGTGCTCGAGGATCGCGTACCGATCGGTCATGCCCGCAATGTAATCGGCGACCGTACGCGCCCGTCCAGCCGCTCGGCTCGTCGCCTCGGCCTTGAGGGCCTGGTCGCGGTGCTCGGGCGGCATGAGGGTCACGTCCTCGAAGAACGCTCTGAACAGCTCCCTCACGACGCGGCGCGCCTTGGAGGTCATGCGCAACACCTTGTAATGGCGGTAGACGTTCTCGCGCAGGAACGCCTTGAGCTCGAGGTGCTCCTCACGGCAGCCGTCGCTGAGCGCTGCGAGCGGCTTCGGTCGCGCGCGCACCTCCTCGATCGAGTGCGGCTGCGCTTCCTCGAGCCTTGAGTGCGTGGTGCGTATGAAGTCGATGACGATGTAGTTGATCATGCGCCGGATGATCTCGTGCACCAGCCGCCGCTCGCTGAGTGCCGGATAGCGCTCGATCACCGCCTCGTACTGGCGGCGAAACATGCGCGTCGTCCGCAGCGCCTCGATGTCGAGCAGGCCCGCGCGGATGCCGTCATCGACATCGTGGTTGTTGTAGGCGATCTCGTCGGCGATGTTGGCGATCTGCGCCTCGAGGCCGGGCTGGCACCGGCGGGTGAAGCGCTCGCCGAGCTCGCCGAGCTCGCGCGCATGACGCAGCGAGCAGTGCTTGAGAATCCCTTCGCGGCACTCGAAGGTCAGGTTCAGGCCGGGGAACTCCGCGTAACGCTCCTCGAGCTCGTCCACCACGCGCAGCGATTGCAGGTTGTGCTCGAAGCCGCCGTAGCCGCGCATGCACTCGTTGAGCGCGTCCTGGCCGGCGTGGCCGAACGGGGTGTGCCCGAGGTCGTGGGCCAGGCAGATCGCCTCGGTGAGTGCTTCGTTGAGGCGCAATGCGAGCGCCACGGAGCGGGCGATCTGCGCCACCTCGATCGAATGCGTGATGCGCGTGCGGTACAGGTCACCCTCGTGGTTGACGAATACCTGGGTCTTGTAGACCAGGCGTCGGAAGGCGTTCGAGTGGATGATGCGGTCGCGGTCGCGCTGAAACTCGCCGCGCAGCTCGGGTCCGGGCTCCGGGTGGCGCCGGCCGTGCGACTCGCGGTCGTGTGCCGCGTAGGGCGCGAGCGCCGCACTCGCCGGGGTGACGTCGTTCACGGCCGTGCTGCCCCGTCGCAGCGGGCGGCGAGCGCGCGCGCGAGCGCCGCCTGCGGGTAGTCGCCGGTCATGAAGGCCGCGCCGATGCCCCGCAGCAGCACCAGCCGCAGCCGCCCGCCGAGCACCTTCTTGTCGATGCGCATGTGCTCGAGCAGCTCCGCGGGCGCAACGCCTGCGGCGCGCACCGGCAGTCCCGCGCGGGTAATCAGCGCCTCGATCCGCGCGAGCTCCGCCGCCGGCAGCAACCCGCACTCGCACGACATCGCCGCCGCCATCACCAGGCCCGCCGCCACGGCCTCACCGTGCAGCCAGCCGCGGTAGGCGGTTGCGCTCTCGAGCGCATGCCCGAAGGTATGCCCGAGGTTGAGCAGCGCCCGCTCCCCGCCCTGCTCGCGCTCGTCGCGTCCGACGATCGCGGCCTTGATCTCGCAGGAGCGGCGCACCACGTGCGCGAGGGCGGCCGGTTCGCCGGCGAGCAGCGCATCGACATGTGCCTCGAGCCAGGCGAAAAACGCGGCATCGCACATCAGGCCGTATTTGATCACCTCGGCTAGCCCGGCGCGCAGCTCGCGCGCGGGGAGCGTCGCCAGAGTCCCGGTGTCGGCCAGCACCGCCGCCGGCTGGTGGAAGGCGCCGATCAGATTCTTCCCCCCGGGGTGATTGACGGCGGTCTTGCCGCCGACCGCAGAATCGACCTGCGCCAGCAGCGTCGTCGGCACCTGCACCAGGGCCACGCCCCGCTGGTAGCAGGCGGCCGCGAAGCCGGCGAGATCGCCGACCACCCCGCCCCCGAGCGCCACCACGGTGCAGTCGCGTCCGAAGCGGTTGGCGACGAGCACGTCGAGCACGCGGGCGAGGTTGGCGAGCGTCTTGTGAGCCTCGCCGTCCGGCAGGAGCACCTCGACGTGGCGCCGCGAGCCGAGGCCGGCGGCGAGCGGCGGCAGGTAGAGCGGCGCGACCGTGGTATTGCTGACCACGAGCACGTCGCCCCCGGGCAGGTACGGCCGCAGCACCTCGGCGCGGGCAATGAGCCCGGCGCCGATCAGGATCGGGTAACTGCGGGTACCGAGCCGGACCTCGAGGCTATCCACGGACGCCACCCTAGCGCGCAGCGCGCACCGCAGCGAGTTCCCGCAGGATCTGTCCGGCGACCGCCTGCACGCGCCGTCCGTCCGTCGGCACGGTGAGATCGGCGATTTCGCCGTAGAGCGGCGAGCGCACCTCCATCAGCTCGCGCAGCCGTCCGGCGACGTCGCCGCGCTGCAGCAGCGGGCGGTGGCGGCCGCGGCGCACGCGATCGGCCTGCTGCGCCACCGAGGTCTCGAGGTACACCACGCAGCCGCGCTCGGCGAGGCGGCGGCGGTTCTCGGGCAGCAGCACCGCTCCGCCCCCGGTGGCAAGCACGATGCGCGGCAGCCGGGTGAGCGTCTCGATCGCCTCGCGCTCGCGCTGGCGGAAGCCCGCCTCGCCCTCCTTCTCGAATATGAACGGGATGTCGACCCCGGTGCGCCGCTCGATCTCCGCGTCGCTGTCATAGAAGGCAAGCCCGAGCGAGCGCGCGAGCGCGCGCCCGACGGCGGTCTTGCCCGAGCCCATCGGACCAATGAGGAATACGCTGGCTGCTTCGCGCATGGACTGCGCGACAGGATACTAAAAACGCCGTGGCCGCCTTTTCAGGGCGGCCACGGAGTCGCGGGACGGGCGCGGGCCGCGCCGTCAGTTGGTGACGTTGACGCCCTCGCGCACGATCTTCGGGGTGATGAAGATCATGAGCTCGTCCTTGTCGTCCTTGTGGATGGTGTTCTTGAACAGGTGCCCGAGCACCGGAATGTCCGCCAGGTAGGGCACCTTGGTGTTGTCCTCACGCTGGGTGGTCTGCAGGATGCCGCCGAGCACCACCGTCTGGCCGTCGTTCACTAGCACCTGGGTGGTGATCTCGCGCGTGTCGATCGAGGGCACGTTGACGCCACCCGAGGCGACCACCACGGTGCCGACGCTGTCGTCGCGCACGTCGAGGTCGAGGATGATGCGGTTGTCGGGCGTGATCTGCGGCGTCACCTTGAGCAGCAGCACCGCGTCCTTGAACTGGATGGTGGTCGCGCCGCTCGAGGCCGACTGCTGGTAGGGGATCTCGACGCCCTGCTGGATGGTCGCCTGCTTCTGGTTGGCGGTGATCACCCTCGGGGAGGAGATGATGTTCGCCTGGGTCTCGGCCTGCGCCGCGGACAGCTCGAGGTCCACCAGGAAGTTGTTGCCGAGGATGCCGAGGGCGATCTTGCCCGCGGGGTTCGCCACCGGCAGGTTGACGTTGTAGCGGTTGAGCGCCTGGGGGCCGGTCGGTATCGAGACGGGGTAGATCGAGCCGGTGCTCTGCACGTTGGTGAGCGCCGAGCTCATGATCTGGTCGGTGCCGGCGACGCTGCCGGCCGTGCTCACGAGGCCGGTGTTACCGTACTTCTGCACGTTGGTGAGGCCGAAGACCGCGCCGAGATCGCGCTCGAAGTCGTTGTTTACGATGACGATGCGCGCCTCGATCAGCACCTGGCGCACCGGGATGTCGAGCGTCGCCACCAGCCGGCGGATGTCGGTGAGCCGATCGGAGGTGTCCTGCAACAGCAGGGTGTTGGTGCGCTCATCGACCGAGACACTGCCGCGCGGGGACAGCAGCGAGTTGTTCGAGGTCTTGATGAGAGCGGCGAGGTCGGCCGCCTTGGCGTAGTTCACCTGCAGGTACTCGGAGCGCAGCGGCGCGAGCTCCTGCACGTCCTTGCGGGCGGCGAGATCGGCCTTTTCGCGCGCGGCGAGCTCGGCCTGGGGCGCGACGATAATGACGTTGTCCTGCTTGCGCTTGTCGAGGCCCTTGGTGCGCAGCACGATGTCGAGCGCCTGGTCCCACGGCACGTTCTGCAGCCGCAGCGTGACGCTGCCGGTGACCGAGTCGCTCACCACGATGTTCTGGCCGCTGGCGTCGGCCAGCAGCTGCAGCACCGCACGCGTATCGATGTCCTGGAAGTTCAGGGTGAGGCGCTCGCCGGTGTAGACCGGCTTCTCCTCCTGGGCGACGTTCGCCTTGCGGCGCGGCGCCACTTCCACTACGTACTGATCGTCGGACTGATAGGCGAGCTGCTCGAAGTCGCCGCTCGCGGTGATCAGGATGCGGGTGCCGTTGCCGACGCGGGCGACGTCGAAGCCGGTCACCGGGGTGCCGAAGTCGGTCGCATCGTAGCGGCGCGCCAGGTTGGCCGGCACGGTGGCGTCGGTGAAGTCCACCACGATCTGGTTGCCGACCTCGTGCATGTTGATGCGGATGTGCGGGTCGGAGAGCTTCACGATCACCCGTCCGGCCCCGTCGGTGCCGCGGCGGAAGTCGATCGAGCGCAGCTCGCGCGTCGCCGCGCCCGGCGCCGTAGCCGCCACGGCAGGCGTGGCACCGGCAGCCGCGACCTGGCCGCCGCTTGTTGCGCCGAGGGTGACGATGATCTCGTTGCCGGCGACGCGCGTGTCGTACGGCACCATCTTGTCGAGATTCAGCACCACGCGCGTGCGATCCTTGGCCTCGGCCGCGAGAATGGTGTCGAGGCCGGCGGTGTGCACGTCGATGCGGCGCGAGGGCAGCGCCAGCGTGGTGTTCGGCAGATCGAAGGAGATGCGCGCCGGGTTGTCGATGGTGAAGGACAGCGGCTGCGGCGCCGGTCCCGAGAGACGCATGGTGAGCTGCAGCTGCTGCCCCGGCAGGGGTCGCACATCCACGGCCTGCAGGCTCGCTTGAGCCTGGGCCTGCGCCGGAGCGCCCGGAAGCAGCGTGAGGACTCCCGCGAGGGCGACCCAGGCGGCCGTGCCGAGGAGCCGATTGAACGTGCTAGACGCATCCATTGAGACAACCCCCTGCTGAGGAACCTACTGCTCGTCCAGGGCGAGCGCCGCGGGACGCTCCATGTACCCACCGAGACTGTCGGGAACGATTTCCACGAGATTGATCTTCGCCGGCGTGATCTCCGTGATCTTGCCTTCGGCCTGGCCCATGTGCTCGCCCACCGCGACGCGATGCACCAGCCCGTCCTTGGTCTGCACCAGGCCGTAGATCGTGCCGCCGAGGCGCAGCGTGCCGACCATCTTCAGCGTGTCGAGCGAGAACTGCTCGAGGAACTCGCGGTTGCGCTTGGAATCGGGACGCACGCCGCCGGGGCCGGCGCCCGCGCCCGGCGCGCTCGGCGTGAACGGCGAGCGCAGCTCGGAATCGGCGTACACGAAGGTCTGATAGGGCTTGATCTCCGGCAGCGGCTCGACGCGCCCGCCCGGCTCCTTCTTGGTGTCGGCGATGAAGCGCGCCAGGTCGCTATCGGCACTCGAGCAGGCCGTGAGCGCACCATAGGCGAGGCCGGCGAGCACCACACACAGGAGTCGGAACGCGAAGCTGCGGTTGTCGGGATGGCGCATGGGTACCTCAGGTGCCGGGCCGGCGGGTCGCCGCCTGCTTCTTCTTGTCGGCTTCCGCGGCTGCGATCTCATCCTCGTCGAGGTACCGGTAGGTCTTCGCCGTGAGCTCCATGGAGAGCACGTCGTAGGCGTCCTTGTTGTCGGGCTTGATGTCGATGTCGCCGAGCGTGACGATACGCGGCAGCGCCGCAATGCCGCTCACGAACTCGCCGAACTGGTGGTAGCTGCCGGTGAGGCGGATCTTGATGGGCTTCTCGGCGTAGAAATCCTTCTTCACCTCGGCCTGGGGCTCGAACAGCTTCTCCTGCAGCCCCGCCGCAAGTCCGGTCTGGGAGATGTCGACCAGCAGGCTCGGCACCTCGGTCTTGCCCGGGAGCTGGCGCAGCAGCGCGCCGAAGGAACGCTCGATGTCCTTGAGCTGCTGCTTGTAGACATCGAGGTTGACCGCCTTGGCGTGCTTGTTGCGGAATTCCTGCCGCAGCTGCTGCTCCTCGGCCTGGCGCTGCTGCAGCAGCGGGCGCTGCTCGCTCCACACGAAGAAATAGACGAGCCCGATAGTCGCGGCAACGAAGGTCGCCGCCACCGCGCCGGCGCGAAAGGGGAGCGGCCAGCGCCCCGGATCGCGCGGATCGAGCGAGCGCAGCTCCTCGAGCAGGTTCATCGCTGCACCCCCGCCCCGCCGAGGCTCGCCTTGCGCATCTTGGCGCGCCCGGGCGCGGGAGCGTTCTGGTCCTCGGAGCCGACGGTGCTCACCTGCTCGGCGAACAGGGTGAAGCTCGAGCCCGGCCCCTTGGTGGTCTGCACCACCTGCAGCTCCGGATTACGCAGCCACTCCGAGGCGTCGATGTTGCGCATGAAGGAGGATACGCGGGTGCTCGACTGCGCCACGCCGTCGAATTCGAGGCGGCGGTTGGTCTGTTTGACGGCCGTGAGATACACCCCGTCGGGCAGCGTCTTCACGATCTCGTCGAACACATGGACGATCTCGGGCCGCGAGCGCTGCAGCTTCTCGATGATCTCCATGCGCGCGATGAAGCGCTGCTTGTCGGTCTCGAGGTTGTTGATCTCCTCGATCTGCTTGTCGAGCAGCTTGATCTGCCCGCGCAGCAGCTCGTTGCGGTGCTGCTGCCCGGCGATCATCGAGTCGAACAGCAGATAGGCGGCGACGGTGGCGAGCACCGAAGCCAGCGCGGCCACGCCGAGCGCCACGAGAAACGCGAGCTTGCGCTCCTTGCGCTGGCCTTCACGCCAGGGAAGCAGATTTATGCGAGGCATGTCAGTCGAAACTCCGCAGTGCGAGCCCGCACGCCGTCAGCAGCGCGGTAGCGTCGCGTTGCACCGCCTGCGCCTTGGCGCGCGAGGACAGCTTCATCTGCCCGAGCGGATCGCCCTTCTCGGCGGCGATGCCGACCCGGCTGGAAATCACTTCGGCGACCCCGGGAATGTTGGCGCAGCCGCCGCACACCAGGATCTTCTCCGGCTGCTCGCGGCCCGCCCCGGAGGCGAGATAGAACTGCAGCGAACGGCTGACCTGCTGGGTCATGTCGTCGATGAAGGGATCGAGCACCTCGGACTGGTAGTTGCTGGGCAGCCCGCCTTCCTTCTTGGCGCGCCCGGCCTCTTCCATGGCGAGCCCGTAGGTGCGCATGATTTCCTCGGTGAGCTGCTGGCCGCCGAAGGCGAAGTCGCGCGTGTACACCACCTTGAGATTGCGCAGCACGCTGAAGGTGGTGCTGCTGGCGCCGAAATCCACCACCGCGATGGTGCGGTCGATGCCGCCGTCGGGCATCTGGTGCGTCATCAGCTTGCAGGCGTTCTCGAGCGCGAAGGCCTCGACGTCCACGATCTTGGCGGTGAGGCCCGCGGCCTTGACCGCCGCCTGGCGCTGATCGACGTTCTCGGTGCGCGTCGCGACCAGCAGCACGTCGTTCGACTCCGGATCCTTGTCGTTCGACCCGAGCACTTCGAAGTCGTAGCTGACTTCGTCCATGGGGAAGGGGATGTACTGGTCGGCCTGCATCTCGACCTGCGCCTCGAGATCGCTCGCGCGCAGCGCGCGCGGCATCTGGATCACCTTGGTGATCGCCGCATCGCCCGAGATCGCGATCGCCACCTCGCTGCTCTTCGCGCCGGCGCGCTTCACCGCGCGCCGGATCGCCTCGCCGACGGCCTCGGAATCGACGATCGCCTTTTCGTTGATCGCGTTCTGAGGCGTGGGCTCGGCGGCATACGCCTCGACACGGTACTGACCCCCCGCCATGGCGAGCTCGATCAGCTTGACCGAGGAGGTCGTTATGTCAAGTCCCAGGAGCGGGCGGTATTTGCGCTGGAGAAGGAACATTTTATTTCCTTTTCAGGTGATTACGCCTGAAAATGACCGCCCCGCATTCGAAGTTCCGATGCTTATATATAGCAGCGCTAAGTTAAATCTAGCGTGAGAGCCCTCACACATCCACGTGCCGGGCGCCCGGCGGCGCGCCGAACCACGATGGACGTCACGCCCCGCCCGGGCGAGACGCCGAGTCAACGAATTCGCCTGCGCCTTGTCCAAGAGATCCTCGAGGGGGACTCGAAGCCTACGCATCGCGGGCTGCGGGAGACCCAAGCGCGGCGGTCGGTCGAAGCGCGAAGTTCCGCAGTGCGTGGCCCGTCACGGCGGAGTGCGTTAACGTTCGAACCGGCAACCCCGCTGTCATAGGCACATGCGTCCCGTAGACCGGAGGCTTTGCGTCCCCACCTTTCGGTGAGTTTGCCCTGATTCCGCGGCTACTATGCATAGGGCTCGCAGGGAGCGCAAGGTGAGAGAGTTGGTTTCTGTGAAATGGAATTACTTTCGCGCCGCGATTATCGCCGCCGGCGGTGTGATGTTGGTCACATTTCTCGGCGCCTACGCGCTGGCGTGCAGTTACCTTTATCTGGTGCCGACGCTCCCCTCCACGGAGGCGATGCGCAACGTGGAGCTGCAGGTCCCGCTGCGCGTGTATACGCGCTCCGGCGAGCTCATCGCGCAGATCGGCGAGCAGCGGCGCATTCCGGTGAGCTACGAGCAGATCCCCGATCTGGTCAAGCACGCCTTCCTCGCGGCCGAGGACGAGCGCTTCTTCGAGCACCACGGCATCGACTATCTCGGCGTGCTGCGCGCGGTACTGATCGATTTCCTCTCGGGCGACAAGACCCAGGGCGCGAGCACCATCACCATGCAGGCCGCCCGCAACATGTTCCTCACGCTCGACAAGACCTACCGGCGCAAGCTGCAGGAGACCTTCGTCACCTACCGCATGGAGCACGAGTTCACCAAGCAGCAGATCTTCGGCCTGTATCTCAACGTGATTTTCTTCGGCCAGCGCGCCTACGGCGTGGCGGCGGCGGCCGAGGCCTTCTTCGGCAAGCCGCTCGACAAGCTCGACGTCGCCGAGGCCGCCACGCTCGCCGGCGTGCCCAAGGCGCCCTCGCGCTACAACCCGATCGTCGATCCCGAGCTCGCCACCACGCGCCGCGCCTACGTGCTGCGGCGCATGCGCGAGCTCGGCTACATCGACACGGCGACGGCCGAGGCCGCCAACAAGGAGCCGATGAACGCGCGCGCGCACGCACCGCTCTACGACGTCGAGGCCCCGTACGTCGCGGAGATGGCGCGCCTCGAGCTGCGCCAGCGCTTCGGCGCGAGCGCCGAGACCGCCGGGTACAAGGTGTACACCACCATCGACGGACGGCTGCAGGCGGCCGCCAATCGCGCGGTGCGCGTCGGCCTCATCGAGTATGACCGCCGCCACGGCTGGCGCGGCCCGGCCGGCCGCGTCGAGCTGCCGGCCAACGGCACCCCGGACTACGACGATCTGGTCGACGAGTACGCTTCGATCGGCAATCTGACGCCGGCGGTCGTCACCGCGGTCGCCGAGCGCAGCGCCCGCGCCTGGGCCAAGGGCATCGGCGCGGTCGCCATCGACTGGGACGGGCTCTCCTGGGCGCGGCGGAGCGAGCGCAACGAGACGGTGGGGCCGCCGCCGAAGGACGCCGGCCAGATCCTCAAGCGCGGCGACGTCGTCTATGTGGTGGCCGACGCCGCCGGCCACGCCCAGCTGGCACAGGTGCCGGAGGCGCAGAGCGCCCTGGTCGCGCTCGATCCCAACGACGGCAGCATCGTCGCGCTGGTCGGCGGCTTCGATTACTTCACCAACAAGTACAACCGCGTCACCCAGGCGAGGCGCCTGCCCGGCTCGGGCTTCAAGCCGTTCCTGTATTCGGCTGCGCTCGAGCAGGGCTTCACGCCCGCGAGCACCTTCCTCGACGCGCCGGTCGTGCTCGAGGGCACCGGCGCCGAGGAGGCCTGGCGGCCGGAGAACTCCACCCGCCAGTTCGGCGGACCGACGCGGCTGCGCGAGGCGCTGGTGCACTCGCGCAACCTGGTTTCGATCCGCATCCTCAAGGACCTCGGCGTGCAGAACGCCATCGACTACATCAGCCGCTTCGGCTTCGATCCGAAGACCATGCCGCACGACCTGACGCTCGCCCTCGGCACGCTGGAAGCGACTCCGCTCGAAGTGGCCGACGGCTACGCGGTGTTCGCCAACGGCGGCTATCGCGTGACGCCGTACTTCATCGATCGTATCGAGGACGCGTCCGGCAAGGCCGTGTGGCGCGCCGAGCCGCGCATGGTCTGCCCGCAGTGCGACTCGGGCGAGCCACCGGCGCCGGCGGCCGGCCCGGTGCGGGTCTCGGATCGGGCGCCGCCGGCCGCCGCGGCGCCCGGCGGGGCCACCCACGGGGAGCCCGGGCCGCTGCCCGCCGAGCAGATCGCACCAAGGGTGATCTCGCCGCAGAACGCCTGGCTCATGGACGACATGATGAAGGACGTCATCAGGCACGGAACCGGGCGGCGCGCGCTGGTGCTCGGGCGCGACGACCTCGCCGGCAAGACCGGCACCACCAACGAGGCGAAAGACACCTGGTTCAACGGCTTCACCCGCAATCTGGTCGCCACCGTGTGGGTCGGCTACGACCAGGAGCGCCCGCTCGGCGAGAGCGAGGAGGGCGCGCGCACCGCTCTGCCGATCTGGATCAACTTCATGCGCGAAGCGCTCAAGGGCGTGCCCGAGGAGCCGCGACCGATGCCGAGCGGGCTGGTGACGCTGCGCATTTCGCCGGAGAGCGGCGAGCTGGTGAGCGACGAGAATCCGGACGGCATCCCGGAGGTGTTCATGGCGAACCACCTGCCGCAGCTGCAGCCGGGCGCGATGGCGCAGGGACAGAGCAACAGCGAGCCGATCTTCTGACGATGCGCGGCAAGCGACATCCGACGCGCGGCGAGAACCTCAGGCGCGCGCTGGCCGCCGAGGCCGCGCGCATCATGGCCGAGCACGGCGTCCAGGACTTTGGCGTCGCCAAGCGCAAGGCCGCCGAGCGCCTCGGGCTCGACGACGGTGCGGCGCTGCTGCCGAAGAACAGCGAGATCGAGGTGGCGCTCGCCGAGTACCAGCGCCTGTTCGGCGGCGAATCGCACGCCGAGTCGCTGCATGCACAGCGCCGCGCGGCGCTGGCCGCCATGCACTACTTCCGCGAGTTCTCACCCCGGCTGGTCGGCGCGGTGCTCTCGGGCACCGCCACCGAGCATTCCGAGGTGCAGCTGCACCTGTTCACCGATCAGGCGGAATCCGTGGCGCTCAAGCTGCTCGACGAGGGCATTGCCCACGAGGTGACCGAGCGGCGCGTGAAACTCGACGTCGAGCGGGTGCGCGCCTTTCCCGGGGTGCGCTTCCGGCTCGCCGATCAGGCGATAGAGGTGACCGTCTTCCCCGCCGACGGCATCCGCCAGGCGCCGGTGAGCCCGGTCGACGGCCGGCCGATGCGCCGCGCGGGCCTCCCGGAGGTGCAGGCCCTGCTCGGCGGCGCGCCCTAACGGCGCTTGCCGATCTCCAGGTACTCGCGCCGGGTGGAGCCGGTATAGAGCTGCCGCGGCCGGCCGATGCGCATGCCGGGATCGGCGATCATCTCCTGCCAGTGCGCCACCCAGCCCACGGTGCGCGCGATCGCGAACATCACGGTGAACATCGAGCGCGGAATGCCGATCGCGCTGTAGATGACGCCCGAATAGAAGTCCACGTTCGGGTACAGCTTGCGCGAGACGAAGTACTCGTCCTTGAGCGCGATCTCCTCGAGCCGCAGCGCCAGCTCGAACAGCGGGCTGTCGGGGCGCCCGAGGCGCGCGAGCACTTTGTGGCACATCTCGCGGATGATCTTGGCGCGCGGGTCGAAGTTCTTGTAGACGCGGTGGCCGAAGCCCATCAGCCGGAAATGGCTCGATTTGTCCTTGGCAATGGCGAGGTACTTGGGGATGTTCTCCACCGTGCCGATCTGCTCGAGCATCGACAGCACCGCCTCGTTGGCACCGCCGTGCGCCGGACCCCACAGCGCCGACACGCCCGCCGAAATCGCCGCATAGGGGTTGGCGCCGGTGCTGCCGGCGAGCCGCACGGTCGAGGTGCTGGCGTTCTGCTCGTGATCGGCATGCAGCAGGAACAGCAGGTCGAGCGCCTCGCACGCCACCGGGTCGAGCTGGTAGGGCTCGCACGGCACGGCGAACAGCATGTGCAGCACGTTGCCCGCGTAGCCGAGGTCGTTGCGCGGATACACGAACGGCTGACCGAGAGAATGCTTGTGGGCGGCGGCGGCGATGGTCGGCAGCTTCGCGATGATCCGATGGGAGAAGATCTCGCGGTGCCGCGGGTTATAGATGTCCATGGTGTCGTGGTAGAAGGCCGACATCGAGGCCACTACCGCCGACACCATCGCCATCGGATGGGCGTTGTGGTGGAAGCCGTTGAAGAAGCGCAGCAACGTCTCGTTGATCATCGTGTGATAACGGATGTTGCCGGTGAACTCCTCGAGTTGCCTGGCGGTGGGCAGCTCGCCGAGCAGCAGCAGATAAGCCACCTCCATGAAGGAGCTGCGCTCGGCCAGCTGCTCGATCGGGTAGCCGCGATAGAGCAGCACGCCGGCATCGCCGTCGATGTAGGTGATGCGGCTCTCGGTGGCGGCGGTGCCGGCGAGGCCGGGGTCGTAGCTGAAGACGTCGAGATCCCTGTGGAGGTTGGCGATGTCGACCGCCGCCGGTCCGATGGTGCCGCTGCGCACCGGCAGGTGCGCCCGGCGCCCGCTCGCGGGATCGATCAGGTCGAAGGTCTTCTCGCTCATGTCGGCAGCGGCTTCCCTGGCCCGCGCGCGGGTCCGCCGCGGATCCGCATGCGCGTGAGCCTCGGGAGGTTTACATGGTCCCGCAGCGACAATCAAGGCACGCGCCGCGTGGCGCGTTGCGCCTCACCCGCAGGAGAGAGAGTTGGCTTACCCGCCGGTAGGGTTGGTCGCGGCGCGCCTACTTGGGCGCGGCGGCGGCGGCGTACTTGCGGCGGAACTTGTCGACGCGGCCCGCGGTGTCGACGATCTTCTGCTTGCCCGTATAGAAAGGATGGCAGTTCGAGCACACCTCGACCTGCAGGTCGTGCCCCAGGGTCGAGCTCGTGCGGAAGGTGTTGCCGCACGTGCAGGTGACGGTGATCTCCTTGTACTCGGGGTGTATGGAGGCTTTCATGGCGTGCTCGCGGTGCGCTGCCCGGCGGGTTTCGAGGAAACCGAAATGGGGTGCGGCGCTCGATAATTAAAGGGCGCGGGAGTTTAGCGGCAGGACACGGCTCCCTCAAGCGCGCCGTGCCGGCGGCGCCGTTCCTTATCCACAGAAGCTGTGGACAAGTCTGTGGACGGATGAGTCTCCGGGGCTGCGATTTCCCGGCCAGATTGCATATTTGTTACCTTGATCAAAAAATGACCAGCCATTTTTTCCATGTACTCTCAGGCTGTTACGAACATCTTGTCCAGCGTCTTGGGCAATTTGGCGTGTAATTTACTCATTCTCCGGCGGCCCCCCCGCGACCTGTGAATAACGGCCGGGCACGTTCCGCCTCGCGCTCTTCGCGGGCCGTTGACAATACGAAAGGACCGGACAATTCCGGCCTTTGCGGCAGGAACTCGAGCAGCAGCTCGTTGAGGAAACGCAGGCCGAGGGCGCTCGGGCGATAGCCCCGGTCGGTGCACTCGAGCAGGCCGCGCGCCGTGAGCGAGGCGAGCGGCCGGGCGAGCGCGCCGAGGGTGAGCCCGGTGCGCGCGGTGAACGCCTCGGAGGCGAAACCCGCGGTCAGCCGCAGCGCATTCAGCATGAATTCGAACGGCAGCTCGGCCGCCGCGACCACGCGGCGGGTGCCGTCCGCCGGCGCGGCGGCGAGATAGCGGCGCGGCTCGCGCGGCTGCACGGAGCGCACGATCTCGCCACGCGCCGGAAAGGTGAGCTTGCCGTGAGCGCCCGCGCCGATCCCGAGATAGTCGCCGAAGGTCCAGTAGTTGAGGTTGTGCCGGCACTGCCGCCCGGGTATGGCCCAGGCGGACACCTCGTAACGCCCGAAACCGGCGGCCGCGAGCCGCGCACCGCACTGCGTCAGCATGGCCTCAGCCGCGTCCTCGTCGGGAAGGGGCGGCGGGGCGGCCGCGAACGGCGTGCCGGGCTCGAGCGTCAGCTGGTAGTGCGAGAGGTGCGCGGGCGCGAGCGCGAGTGCGGCTTCGACGTCGCGCAGCGCGCCGGCGGGCTCCTGGCCGGGCAGCGCGTACATGAGATCGACGTTGAAATTGGCCAGTCCCGCGGCGTGCAGCTCCGCGGCGGCGCGCCGCGTGTCGTCGGGAGAATGAATCCGCCCGAGCGCCGCGAGCGCGCGTGCATCGAAGCTCTGCCCGCCGAGCGACACGCGCGTCACGCCCGCGGCGCGGTATTCGCGGAACGCGCCGCGCTCGATGGCGCCCGGGTTCGCCTCGAGCGTCACCTCGGCATCGGCGGCGAGCGCGAGCACGCGCCGTGCCGCCCCCAGCACCGCGGCGATCGCCTCCGGGGAGAACAGGCTCGGCGTGCCGCCGCCGAAGAAGACGCTCACCACCTCGCGCCCGGCAACGTCCGGCGCCTGCGCCTCGAGGTCACGGACGAGGCGCTCGACGTAGCGTCCCTCGGGCAGCTCCCCGTGCAGCGTGTAGGAATTGAAATCGCAGTACGGGCACTTGTGCACGCACCATGGGAAGTGCACGTAGAGAGCGAGCGGCGGGGTGCAAAGGGCGGACATGCGGCTTCGGGCGGTGTGAGTGCGCCGTCCGGTGCGGGGGGCGCCACGACTGCCAACATAGCAAAAGCGCCGCCCCCCGGGTGCGCCCGTGCCGCCCGTCCAGACCGGTGCCGCGAGTGCCAGCACCCCCGGCGCCACGCCGCCGCTTACAGCGACTGGGTGTTCTGCGGCGCGTCCGGCTTGTGGGGCCTGGTGACCGCTTCGGGAGGCGTCATGCCGACGCAGCGGGCGTTCACCAGGTCACCCTCGCCGGCATACGGCACGGCGATCTGCAGGGCGCGTCCGAGCGCGTCCTTGCAGGCGTCCTCGTCCTTGAAGAAGTAGGAATCCACGTAGGTGATTTCCAGCGTCTTCGGCGAGTAGTAGTAGATGTGGAGCACCGCTCTCTGGCCGAGGGTGCGTGGCTGCTTCGGTCCGTCCGGAGCCGCCGGCTGCAGATCCGCGTATGCGGAGCCGTTCAGGACCAGTGAGAGCAGAGCGATCGCGAGATATCCTTTCATAGGGCTCACCCGTCGCAACGAGGTGCGCTCCACGCTAAGCCCGGCGTGCCCCCGCAACCATGTCGTGCGTCTCATTCGGCTCGGGCGGTCGGCCGACGCGGCCGCTCCGCGACCTGCTTCACGGACCCGCTTCACATTCGCGCGGCGAGCTGCGGCGGCCCGCCACCGCTACTCGACGTTCTGCACCTGCTCGCGCATCTGCTCGATGATCACCTTCATGTCGACGGCGCTGCGGGTCGTCTCCAGGTCCTGCGACTTGGAGGAGAGCGTGTTGGCTTCGCGATTGAGCTCCTGCATGAGGAAATCGAGCCGGCGGCCCGCCGGCTCGCCGCCGAGGACGACGCGGCGCACCTCCGCGACGTGCCCGGTGAGGCGCTCGAGCTCCTCGTCCACGTCGAGCCTCTGCAGCAGCAGCACCAGCTCCTGCTCGAGACGCTCGTGATCCACCGCGGCGCCGAGCTCGGCGAGCCGCTCGTTGAGACGCGAGCGTATGCGCGCCTGCACTTCCGGAAGCCGCGCGCGAACCCCGGACACCAGCGCGGCGAGCGTGTCGCAGCGCTGCCCGAGCACCTCCCCGAGGCGCAGCCCCTCGCGCGTGCGCGCCGCGACCAGCTCAGCGAGCGTCGCGTCGAACAGCGTGGCGGCCGCGGCGGCCAGTTGCTCGCCGCTCGCCGCCTCCTCGCGCAGCACCCCGGGCCAGCGCAGCACGTCGAGTGCGCTCACGGTGGAGGGCTCGCGCAGCGAGCGCGACACCACCTGCACGGCCCCGAGCACCCGCTCGAGTACCGCCGCATCCACCTCAAATGTGCCCGCGGCGCCCGGCAGGCGCCGGTAGCTCATGGTGCAGTCGAGCTTGCCGCGGCGGATCTTGAGCGCAAGGCGCGCACGCAGCTCGCCCTCCGCGGCGCGCAGCTCGTCCGGCAGCCGGAAACCCGCCTCGAGGAAGCGGTGGTTCACGCTGCGCAGCTCACACACCAGCGTGCCCCACTCTCCGCTTGCTTCGCGCCGCGCGAAGCCCGTCATGCTCGCGATCATGCTGGCAACGTCCGCCCGGACGGGCTCTTCCCCGCAGCCGCCCCGCGCCGCGCCGCGACGGGCGCCGCAGCCGCGCTCAGGCGCCGCAATAGATGATATAAAGCGCCGGCCAGTCTAACAGATGCATGGATTCGCCTTGCGGGTCGAGTACGCGGACATCTCCCTCCTCGGCGGGCGCGAGGAGAACCAGGATCGCGTGAGCGCCGCGGTCGCCGAGCATGCGGCGCTGCTGGTCGCGGTCGACGGCATGGGCGGGCATGCGCACGGCGCGCGTGCCGCGCACGTGACGCAGCAGGTGATCGTCGAGGCCTTCTGGCATTCGCCGCAGCCGCTGTTCGATCCGCTCGGCTTCCTGCACCTCACCATCGGGCGTGCGCACGAGGAGGTCGTGAAGCTCGGCGCGCAGCTGCCGCTCGAGCAGCGGCCGCGCGCCACCTGCGCCGTATGCCTCATCCAGCAGCACGCCAGCTGGTGGGCGCACGTCGGCGACAGCCGTGTCTACCCCGTGCGCCGCGGCGAGCTGCTGGCGCGCAGCCGCGACCACAGCCACGTGGAGCTGCTGCTGCGCGAGGGACTGATCAGCGCCGAGCAGGCGCAGAACCACCCGATGCGCAACTTCGTCGAGTGCTGTCTCGGCGGTGATCCCGTCCTGCCGGACATGACCCTGAGCCGGCGCCGCCCGCTCGCTGCCAACGACCTGCTGCTGGTGTGCACCGACGGCTTCTGGGGCCCGCTGAAGGACGCCGAGCTCGCCGGGGCGCTGAACGGCGGCAGCGGGCTGCGCGAGCAGCTGCTCGAGCTCGGCTCGCGCGCGGTGAAGCGCGCC
Source organism: Steroidobacteraceae bacterium (assembly GCA_035702325.1). Lineage (GTDB taxonomy): Bacteria > Pseudomonadota > Gammaproteobacteria > Steroidobacterales > Steroidobacteraceae > 13-2-20CM-66-19. The sequence continues at coordinate 1,472 of DASSQU010000211.1, read as the reverse complement.
GGCGGCGCGAGCGATAACACCTCGGCGGCGGCGCTGCGCTGGCTCGGGGATTAGCGCCATGGCGAGACCCTCGGGGCGCGCGCCCGATGAGCTGCGGCCGGTACGCTTCACGCGCACTCACGGCAAGCACGCCGAGGGCGCGGTGCTGGTGGAGTTCGGCGACACCCAGGTGCTGTGCACCGCGAGCGTCGAGGACGGGGTGCCGCAGTTCCTGCGCGGCAAGGGCCAGGGCTGGATCACCGCCGAATACGGCATGCTGCCGCGGGCCACCCACACCCGCAGCCCGCGCGAGGCGGCCCGCGGCCGCCAGAGCGGCCGCACCCTCGAGATCCAGCGCCTGATCGGCCGCTCGCTGCGCGCGGTCGCGGACCTGCGCGCCCTCGGCGAGCGCACCGTCACGCTCGACTGCGACGTGCTGCAGGCCGACGGCGGCACCCGCACGGCGGCCATCACCGGCGCTTACCTGGCGCTCGCGGTGGCGTGCACCCAGCTCGCCGAGCGGCGCCTGTTCGCGGCCAGCCCGCTGCACGGCCAGGTAGCGGCCGTCTCGGTCGGCATCGTCGGCGGGATCGCGGTGCTCGACCTCGACTACGTCGAGGACTCGCAGGCGGAGACCGACATGAACGTGGTGATGAACAACGGCGGCGCCTTCGTCGAGATCCAGGGCACCGCCGAGGGCCACGCGTTCCGCCGCCACGAGCTCGATGCGCTGCTCAATCTCGCGGTGCAGGGGATCGGCACGCTGCTCGGGCTGCAGGCGCAGGCACTGCAGTCGCTGTGACCCGCGTCGTTCTGGCGAGCGGTAACGCCGGCAAGCTGCGCGAGCTCGCCGCCCTGCTCGCTCCGCTGCATCTTGAGCTCGTCCCCCAGGGTGCCCTCGGCATCGGCACCGTGCCGGAGACCGGAGCCACCTTCCTCGACAACGCGCTCCTCAAGGCGCGGCACGCCGCGGGTGCCGCGCAACTGCCGGCGCTCGCCGACGACTCGGGGCTGGAGGTCGACGCGCTCGGCGGCGGCCCCGGGGTGCGCTCGGCGCGCTACGCCGGCGAAGGCGCCGGCGACGCCGCGAATCTCGCCCGCCTGCTCGCGGAGCTCGCGGGCGTTCCCGGGCCGCGCCGCGGCGCGCGTTACCAGTGCGTGCTGGCGCTGGTGCGCGCAGCCGACGACGCGGCGCCGCTCGTCGCCCGCGGCACCTGGGAGGGGTCCATCGCGCTCGGCGCCCGCGGCCACGGGGGATTCGGCTACGACCCGGTGTTCGTGCCGGCGGGCGGGACGCGCACCGCCGCCGAGCTGCCCGCCGGGGAGAAGAACGCCGTGAGTCACCGCGGCCAGGCGCTGCGCGCGCTCGTCGCGGCGCTCGCGCCGGGCGGCGTATATTCGCGCGCTGTATGAATCACGGCCGGCTCCTCGTCATCTCGGCCCCCTCGGGTGCCGGCAAGACCACGCTCGTCAGAGCGCTGCTCGCCAGCGAG
>DASSQU010000210.1:0-2071 GCA_035702325.1 Steroidobacteraceae bacterium | reverse complement strand
TTCGCTGGCGAGGCGCACGAGGAGCTCGGCGAGTTTGCGCGCGCCGCGGGCATCGAGCGCTTGTATGCGACGGGCGAGCTCATGCAGCGGGCGGTGGCGAGCTTCGGCGCCGGCGCCCAGTGGTTCGCCGACACCACGGCGCTGACGTATGCGCTGCGCGGCGCGCTCGCGAGCGCCGCGCCCGAGGTGCGGCTGCTCCTCAAGGGCTCGCGCTTCAATCGTCTCGAGCGTGTCGCAGATGCGCTCACCGGTACGTCCGGTGCAACGATGGGCGGACACTAGTGCTGTACTGGCTGACACAGCAGTTCGCGAACCGCATCAGCGGACTGCACGTCTTTTCCTATCTGACCTTCCGCGCGATTCTCGCGACCGCCTCCGCGCTCGGCCTCTCGCTCATCGTCGGTCCCTCGATGATCGCGCGCCTCTCGCGTTACCAGATCGGCCAGGTGGTGCGCGATGACGGCCCGGTGACCCACCTCCCCAAGGCCGGCACGCCGACCATGGGAGGGACGCTCATCCTGGTGACCACGCTCGTGAGCACGCTGCTGTGGGCGGACCTCACCAACCGCCTGGTGTGGACCGTGCTCGGTGTCACCTTCGCCTTCGGCTTCATCGGCTTCTACGACGACTACCTGAAGCTCGTGGTCCGCAACCCCAAGGGCCTGCTGCCGCGCTGGAAGTACCTGTGGCAGTCGCTCGTGGGACTCGCCACGGCGGCGACGCTCTACTACACCGCGACCGATCAGGCGCAGACGACGCTCTTCCTGCCTTTCGTCAAGACCTTCCACGAGCCGCTCACCGCCGCCGCCTTCATCGCCATCGCGTATCTCATGATCGTGGGGATGAGCAACGCGGTGAATCTCACCGACGGACTCGATGGCCTCGCGATCATGCCCGCGGCGCTCGTGGCGTCTGCGCTCGGCATTTTCGCCTACGCCAGCGGCAACGCGGTGTATGCGCACTACCTGCAGATCCCGGACATACGCGGCGCGGGGGAGCTGCTCATCTTCTGTGCCTCGCTCGCCGGCGCAGGACTCGGGTTCCTGTGGTTCAACTCCTATCCGGCACAGGTGTTCATGGGAGATGTGGGTGCGCTCGCTATCGGCGCCGCCATCGGCGTGCTGGCGGTGATCGTGCGCCAGGAGCTGGTGGCGCTGGTGATGGGCGGGGTGTTCGTGCTCGAGACCGCCTCCGTCATTCTGCAGGTCGCCTCCTTCAAGCTCACCGGCCGGCGCGTGTTCCGCATGGCCCCGATCCATCATCACTTCGAGCTCAAGGGCTGGGCGGAGCCGAAGGTGATCGTGCGCTTCTGGATCATCTCGCTCCTGCTGGTGCTCGCCGGCCTTGCGACGCTGAAACTGCGATGAGCCACCTCAGCGCCAATGCACCCTGCGCCGTGATCGCCGGGCTCGGAGCCACCGGGCTCTCCTGTGCGCGGTATCTGCATGGCAATGGCTGGCGCATCGCGGTGACCGACACACGCGCGGCGCCGCCGCAGCTCGCGGCACTCAGGGCGCTCGATACGCGCATACCGGTGCACCTCGGGCAACTCGACCCGGCGCTGCTCGAAGGGGCGATGTGCGTGGTGGCCTCCCCCGGACTGTCACTGCGCGGGCCCTTCTTCGATGAAGCGCGCCGCCGCGGGCTCGCCATCGTCGGCGACATCGAGCTGTTCGCGCGGGCGGCCGCGGCGCCCGTCGCCGGGGTCACCGGCACCAACGGCAAGAGCACGGTCACGACGCTCGTGGCGCGCATGGCGCAGCGCGCGGGGCTCAAGGTAAGGGCCGGCGGCAACCTCGGACCACCGGCGCTCGAGCTGCTCGCCGAGGGCACCGAGCTGTACGTGCTCGAGCTCTCGAGCTACCAGCTCGAGACCGCGAGCTCGCTCCACTGCCGTGCGGCGACCGTGCTGAACGTCAGCGCCGATCATCTCGACCGCTATGCTTCGCTCGAGTCCTACGCCGCCGCCAAGGCGCGCATCTTTGCGCGCTGCGATACCGCGGTCATCAATCTCGACGATCCACTGGTGCTCGCCATGCCGTGCGGCGCCGCGAGCACCTTGTCGTTCTCG
>DASSQU010000209.1:0-10373 GCA_035702325.1 Steroidobacteraceae bacterium | reverse complement strand
GTCAGATTTCAACGCGGCGTTTCGCTGACGAAGGGCGCGCGTGTATCGCACCCAGGCGTCAACGTATCGAGGTTCCACGTGGAACACCGCCCAGTCCATCCAGCGGCGACGGCGAAAGCCCCCTTCCTCGACCAGGCGATGAATGCCAGGTTCGATCACCTGCACCGGGAAGGCCTGGGAGAGTTCGACGAGTGAGCCCGTGGGCCGGCCTGAGATTCGGGCGCTGGTTCGGTCGGGGGTGACCTGGACCGCGATGGGTCGAGGCGGGAGGCCCTCGGTGACCACATGCCCAATGACTGTCAGCTGATCCTGTCCGCGCCTGATGAGGCGCTCATTGTTCCGCGTACGAAATGATCGGCCACGCCCCAGGAGAAAGATGGCCTCCAGAAGTGAGGTTTTGCCCGCTCCGTTGCCTCCGTAGAAGAGCGTCAGCCCGGACGGAATGCTCAGGTCCGCCTGTTCAATGCAGCGAACATTTGCGAGCGTGAGCTGCGCCAGGCTCATGCATACCCTGCAATGTTGGCTGCGCGGGTGGCCATCCTGGCAATGTCTCGGGTAACCATGAGAGTGGTCGAACGTGGATGCCCGTACGGCAGTATGCTCAGTTCACGCGTCACGCGTGCCGAAACGCAGACCGCGTTTCCACCCCGGGGTCGCATACAACCCACTGGCCGCTGCCCGGTGCGGAGTTCGGCTGCCCTCGTAGACCCCGCGCTATCCACGACCAGGGTTCCACGTGGAACACAAGCCGATCGATCGAATCCGGATCCTGGGTGCAGCGCGCCGTTCCTCGGGAGACGTCCTCCTGCTGAATGCCCGAATGAGCCCGGCCAACGCTGCGATCGGCCCTTGCGGACTACTCGCGGCGTGACTTCGTCATCGGGTGCCTCCCCTGAGTGCGCGGTTGCACTGGTCGATTCCCAAGCCCAGGCCCAATGACTGCTATCCGATCCTGTCTCGGCTTATTTAGCATACATTGTTTATTTATAGAGACAATGACCGCATGAGATCGGGCGTCTCCCGCCGCCCTCGGCGCCCTCGCAGATCGGCCTGGCACGTTCCACGTGGAACCAAGCCTGCTGAGAGGTGATCGCACTACGAGCGATCCTGAGACGGCCTTTCGGGGTAAGCGCCTCGCCGGGGTTCGTCAACGGTGTGCGGCGCCAGCGCTTCGACCGCCATGCAGTCTGGCTTCTCCCTGCCGATCGACTGCGGGCCCTGAGAGCCTGATGTGTTGCCGAGCGCTGCCGGCGTTGCGGGTGTCTTGCCTCCCCAGCGATCCTTCACCTTCTACCAGGTCATTCGATTCAGGGTCTCCGGCGGCGCTGGAACGAGAGCTGGGCTCCCAAACTTCTTACGCCTCCTGAAGCCATGACTGGAACCGCGAGCTCCGCGCGTCCTCGGGAATCGAGACGCGCACCCGATCCGTACACCGACCATCTGCTCCGTATTTTGTTTCAGGGACTTTATCCCGCGCGATCCTGTCAGTGCCCACGGGGAGCAGCCCATGGGCGTCAGGACGCCACGGCGTCTTCGCACCACGGGAAGGCAACCGCAGCTCCCGGTCGCCCTCGGATCGCCTCTCGCGACAGTGGTGCGCTCTCGCGCGCAGTTGTGGCACGGCCCGCATGAGCCCGACGTTTCACGTAGCAGCGTCGACCAGTCAGGGCCGACTGGACTGCATCTCGCTCGGCTCGACTCCCCTGGCTCGAGTGCTCCACCGCTGGCGAGGCCAAGTCCGGGAAAGCGCCATCCTCGAGCCAGGGCAGTCGCTCATCTGGTGCCGTAGATCCACTAGGCTGCCGGACAGCCAAGTCCCATGGGGACAGCTCATCCCCCAGCTGCGTGGCGGTCGTCATCTACCCAGCGACCAACTGCAGGCCGGATCTTCAGTGAGGTTCCACGTGGAACATCGACGATGCCGGGGGAGCCCCGAAGCCGCAGTGGGTGTGTCGGGCATACCTTCCCGCTTTCACAGGCCGGGCGCAGTGCGCCCGACACATGTGCTCCCGGTCCAAAACGGCCCTCCCGGCCGTGGTGGCGGATTTCCAGGTAACGGTTACACCGACCCCTCGGCGCATTCACCGCACGCCATCCCATCGGAATGCCGGGCAGCATTGGGCTCGTGCGTGAAACCTTCGCCAACCAAAGACCCGCAGCGCGCCAGCGTCGCGGTTCGAACTCGCCACGATCGGGCCGACGACAGTCCGCCAAGACCTGTGGGTTCGGGTGCAGGCAGCATCCTGCCCTGGCTGGTTGGCCCATCGGGGTTGCATCAGACCGTCTGGCGCGCAGGACGCCGCCGCAGGCGCCGCAGAACTCCTGGGACATCGACGCCGAGGAAGCATGATGCTTCTGCCTAATGACTTATTTTTGATCCGATCATGACGAAAGTAGTATGAATTGTCTCCTGATAGAGGAAGTGCAGTGGAAACGGCGGCCGCCTGCCCACTCCCTGGGTTGGTCGCACTGCATCGCATATCCCCACTTGCCCGCCACAAGACTGCGCAGGTTTCACGTGGAACACAGACCTCTCGAGCCGTGCGTCGCCGAACGCCAGGTCAGAGAAGCTTTTCTGGCGCTGGTCCCCGCCGGTTTCTTACACGCTGGCTGAACTCAATTCCACGGGTTCCGGTCGGCCGACCAGACCGCACCCCCGGCTGGGTTCATGCGAGTCTGCAGGCCGGGGAATCGATGCAACCCTCTATCGAGCACGGGCAGCTGCCGGCTCCTGGCTCCGTCCCGTGGCAGCTCTCGGCGGCCGATGGTACCGGCACACCGGTCTGTCATGGATCTCCAGTGTGCCGGTGCATTCGGTGCGTTAACTCACGGGGTTGAGCGGTAGAAGTCTGAAGACGGTCGCTGCTTTGCGCCGATCCTGCCAGGGCACGGAGCGCGTGGCGGCCAGTGCCTGCTGGGCAGCGTGCCTGCGGCCGCCGGTGTGCGGTCAGCCCCAAGGATTCGCGTCATGCAGTAGGGGGTTACAAATGGACGCCACATTGATTCTATAGGCCATATTCAATATGGCTATTGCTTCGTATATGAAACCAACATCCACTGCCGCCGTCTTACGTGGAGTATCGGGAGCTCCAGCTGCGCACGGGACGGGATAGCTTACGGACACACGCGCATTCAGCAACGCACGGGCTGTTAGTGGCGCGGGCCGGGCAGAGTCCGCTCTGATCGATGTTGCCCGGACATGGGGACCTCACGAGTGCGGTACGTCGATCGATCGGCTTGACTCTCCGGCCCCCAGGACCACGGGTTGCCCGGTAATAGCTGATCCTGTCATGGCGCAGCTGAGCGGCATTGTCCTGCGTGTGAAACTACTGGCCGGCATGGCATGCGCTGCCTGGTTCCACGTGGAACGTCCAGGTCAGATCCAGCCTGCGCTATTGCGTGGCTGCGCGAAAACACGAGGTCGTCTGAGGCGCGCTACAGACGCATGGGCATGACGACGTATCGGGTGTTCGTCGTACCCGGTGCGCGGATGAGGCAGCTGCTGTTCGAGTCCGTAAGCCCGATCTCGACCTTGTCGCTCTCTATGGCACTCAAGGCATCGAGCAGATAGTTGACGTTGAAGCCGATCTCGACTTCTTCTCCCTTGTAGGACACCTCGACCTGATCCTCGGCTTCCTCCTGCTCCGGGTTGTGTGCCTGGATGGTGAGCAGATCGGGCCGGGCGGTCAGGCGGACACCCCGGTACTTTTCGTTGGAAAGTATCGCGGTCCTCTGCAGAGCAAGCCTGAGAGCCTCGCGGTCAGCTTCGACGGTTTTCGGGGGATTCGACGGGATCACTCGCCCGTACTCCGGGAAACGACCATCGATCAACTTCGAAGTGAAGCGAATGTCGCCGATCTGGGCGCGAACGTGATTCGTTCCAACTGCCAGCTCGATGGTTCCCTCGGTGCCGAGGATCCGCTGCAGCTCGAGGACTCCTTTGCGTGGAACGATGACCTGGTGGCTCGTCTTCGCCTTCCCGCTGAGCTCCGTTTCGCAGAGCGCGAGCCGGTGGCCGTCGGTAGCAACTGCACGCAGGGTCTTGCCGTCGGTCTCGAGCAGAAGACCATTGAGGTAGTAGCGCACGTCCTGCTGCGCCATGGAGAAATGCGTCTTGTCGATCAGCCGGCGGAATTCACCCTGCGCAACACTGACCGTCTGCTGCGCGTTGATTTCGTCGATCAGCGGAAATTCCGCTGCCGGGAGACTCGAGAGCGTGAAGCGGCTGCGCCCCGCGCGCACCGATACGCGCTCGCCCTCGGTACTGAGCGTGACGCTCACCTTCTCGGGCAATGAGCGGAAGATATCGAGCAGCTTGCGACCGGGTACGGTGATATCGCCGGTTTGCTGCACGCTTGCCTGGCCCGCCGCCACGAGTTCCACCTCGAGGTCCGTGCCGGTTACGCTCAGCCGGTTGTCGCGCGCAGCCAGCAGCACGTTGGCGAGCACCGGCATCGTCTGGCGGCGCTCGACGACTCCGATGACGCTTTGCAGGGGAGCGAGCAGGTCTTCGCGCGCGGCGGTCAGCTTCATGTGGATCACTCTCTTGAAGATCTTCTGATTGAAAGGTCTTTATTGTTATAGCAGTAGAGCCTGTGAAATACGGGGATCATCCGGGCTTTGCCTGCCGGTGCAAGTCCTTGCGTAGTGCTTTGGTATGGCACAACTCCCGGGAAAGGCTACCGACGAGTGGTGTACGAGCTGTGTATAACTTTATCCCCACACCTGTCCACAGCAAACGCACAAACCTGTGCCATCAGCCGGCCAGAGTTCTCAACAGGTTCGAATAGTCTTCCTTCATGCGCTGCTCGCTGTCGCGCAGCTCCTTGATGCGCTTGCAGGCATGCAGCACGGTGGTGTGATCGCGGCCGCCGAACGCATCGCCGATCTCCGGCAGACTGTGACTGGTGAGCTCCTTGGCGAGCGCCATCGCCACCTGCCGCGGCCGTGCTACCGAGCGGCTGCGGCGCTTGGACAGCAGATCCGCCATGCGTACCTTGTAATAGTCGGCGACGGTCTTCTGGATGTTGTCGACGGTGACGAGCTTCGCCTGCAGTGACAGCAGGTCCTTGAGCGCTTCCTTGGCGAATTCCAGCGTGATCGCATGTCCCGTGAAACGCGAGTTTGCGATCACGCGGCGCAGCGCACCTTCCAGCTCGCGCACGTTCGAGCGGATGCGCTTGGCGATGAAGAAGGCCACCTCCTCCGCCAGGCTGACGCCCGTGGCATGCGCCTTGGTCATGAGGATCGCCACGCAGGTCTCGAGCTCGGGCGGCTCGATGGCGACGGTGAGCCCCCAGCCGAAGCGCGATTTGAGACGCTCCTCGAGACCCTCGACCTCCTTCGGGTAGCGGTCGCAGCTCAGGATCACCTGGTGCTGGCCCTCGAGCAGCTCGTTGAAGGTGTGGAAGAACTCCTCCTGCGATCGCTCCTTGCCGGCGAAGAACTGGATATCGTCGATCAGCAGCGCGTTCAGCGAGCGGTAGGCGGTCTTGAACTCGTTCATGGAATTGTGCTGCAGCGCCCGCACCATGTCGCCGACGAAGCGCTCGGAGTGCACGTAGGCGATGCGTGCCTCCGGGTCGCGCTCCTTGACGAGGTGAGCGATCGAGTGCATGAGATGCGTCTTGCCGAGACCGACGCCGCCGTAGAGGAACAGCGGGTTGTAGGCGCGCCCGGGATTTTCCGCCACCTGCAGCGCGGCCGCCTTGGCAAGCTGGTTGCTCTTGCCCTCGACGAAGGTCGCGAAAGTGAAGTCCGGATTGAGCCGTGCGCCGACCACGAGGCCACCGGTGCGCGGCGGGTGCGGCGCTGCAGCGCCGCGCAGCGGCGTGCTGCGCGAGCCGATCTCGACGGTGATGATGGGGGCATCGCCCGTGCTCTCGTCGCGCAGCAGCTCCCCGATGCGCGGCAGCAGATTGGCGTTGACCCAGTCGACCACGAAGCGATTGGGGGCAAGGAGCTTCAATGCGCCATTGCCCTCCATGGCCTGCAGCGGACGCACCCAGGTATTGAACTGCTGCTCGGGAAGCTCCGCCTCCAACGCTCCCATGCAGCGAGTCCAAAGCGACGCTTCCACGCGCGTTGCCTCCGCGACCTTGATGCTCGTGAACGAGTGAGGGAAGGGCCGCGAAGTCTATACCGATCGAGCCGCTCGCTGAAGGCTCGGCAGCCGCGGCACGTATATTGACACCTTGGCGCTCAACGGCTTAGCCTTGCCGCCCTTTTTTTTCGCGCCACCTCTTGCGACGGAGCCCGCGGTATGAAGCGTACTTATCAACCGAGCAAGGTGCGCCGCAAGCGCACCCACGGGTTCCGCGCGCGCATGGCCACCAAGGCCGGCCGCCGGGTTCTTGCCCGGCGACGCGCCAAGGGTCGGCGCCGGCTGATCCCCTGAAGGGCGAGCAGGCCGGGTACGTCGTGCCGGGAACCAGCGCGCCGCAGACCCGATCTCAAGCTATCCGGGGCCCGATGCCGGAGCGGCTCACTCTGCCGGCGCAACTGCGGCTGCGGCGCAAGAGCGACTTCGACGCCGCCTATGCGCGCGGGCGGCGTCTGGGTGACGGATTCTTCACGGTGATTGCGCTGGCGAACGAATCGGGCGTTCCGCGCCTCGGCCTCGCGGTGGCCGTGCGCGCCGCCGGCGGTGCGGTCGCACGCAATCGCCTGCGCCGCCTGATCCGCGAATCCTTCCGCCTCCACCAGCGCGAGCTCGCGCCGCTCGACCTGATCGTGAGCGCCCGCGCCCGCGCCCGCACCGCGCCGGCCGCGGAGCTGCGCGCGAGCCTCGCGGCGCTGTGGCGCAAGGCGATCGCATGATGCGCAGGCTGGCGAGGCTCCTCATCCGGGCGTACCAGCTGGCGGTGAGCCCGCTCATCGGCCCGGCATGCCGCTTCCATCCGAGTTGCTCGCAGTACGCGCTTGAGGCCGTCGAGCGCTTCGGCGTGCTGCGTGGCGGCTGGCTCGCGCTGCGGCGCCTCGGGCGCTGCCATCCCTTCCATCCGGGCGGCTTCGATCCGGTGCCGCCGGCGCCGCCGCACCCGCTGCATCCGCATCACGCCCATGACCGCTAGCCCGCGCGTCTATCTGTGGGGCGCGCTCGCGCTGCTGCTGCTGCTCGACTACGAGGCGTGGATGCGCGACTACGCCCCGCAGCCGGGTACGGGGCCCGCCCCGGTGGCGGCGCACGGGACGCCACGCGGCGCGGTTCCCGCGGCCGACCTCGGCAGCCGCGTTCCCGAGGCGCCGGCGGCGGGCGCGCCGTCCGCCGTGGCCGGTTCCACTCCCGCCGCGGCCGCCCTGCCGGCCGCCCGCGCGGCTGCGGGAAGCGCCGGCGCAGCGGCAACGCCGGCGCCGGGCACGGTGCGCGTGCGCACCGACGTGTTCGACGTCGAGATCGGCACGCGCGGCGGCACGCTCGAGCAGGTCGACCTGCTCGCCTACCCGATGGTGAAGGGCGAGCCGGCGCCGGTGCGCCTCGAGAATCACGACGGTCCCGAGACGATCTACGCGCTCGAGTCGGGTCTCACCGGAGCGGGCGCGGGGCCGTACCCGACCCACCTCGCGGAGTTTGCCAGCGCGCGCGCCGACTACACGCTCGATGGCGCCGCCGAGCTGCGCGTGCCGCTCACCTGGAACGCGGGCGGCGTTCAGGTCACCAAGACCTACGTCTTCCGGCGCGGCAGCTATCGCATCGACGTCGACTACCGGGTGCACAACGGCAGCGCTGCCCCCTGGTCGGCCCGCTCCTACGCGCAGATACTGCGCAACGACCCGCCCACCAAGCGCTCCTATTTCAACGTCGAGACTTACTCGTTCCACGGTCCTTCGTTCGACGACGGCACCAGGTTCCGCGAGCTCAACACCGCCGACGCCGAGGACAGTCATCTCTCGGTCGAGGTGCGCAACGGCTGGGTCGCGGCGCTTCAGCATCATTTCGTGAGCGCCATCGTGCCGCCGCGCGACAGCACCTGCCGCTTCACGCTGAACGTCGCGGGTAGCCAGTACCTGCTCGCGGCCACGGGACCCGGGCAGACGATCGCGCCGGGCGCCAGCGGTACTTTCAGCGACACGCTGTTCGTCGGACCGAAGCTGCAGAGTCAGCTCGAGGCGACCGCACCCGAGCTCGATCGGGTGGCCGACTACGGGCGCCTGTGGTTCCTCGCGCGGCCGCTGTTCCTCGCGCTCGCCTTCGTGCACCGCCTGAGCGGCAACTGGGGCGTCGCGATCATCGCGGTGACCTTCCTGTTGAAGCTGCTGTTCTACCCGCTCTCGGAAGCGAGCGGCCGGTCGATGGCGCGCATGAAGACGCTGCAGCCGCGCATCAAGAATCTGCAGGAGACCTACGCCGATGACCGGGAGAAGCTCGGCCGCGCGATGATGGAGCTCTACACGCGCGAGAAGATCAATCCGGTCGCCGGCTGCCTGCCGATCATCATCCAGATCCCGGTGTTCATCGCCTTCTACTGGGTGCTGCTCGAGAGCGTGGAGATGCGCCAGGCGCCGTTCGCCTTCTGGATCCACGACCTGTCGGCACGCGATCCGTGGTTCATTCTGCCGGCGATCATGGCGGTGGCCATGTTCGTGCAGTACCGGCTCAACCCCGCGCCGCCGGACCCGGTGCAGGCCAAGATCTTCATGATCATGCCGCTCGCGATGTCGGTGACCTTTGCGTTCTTCCCGGCGGGGCTGGTGCTCTACTGGGTGACCAACACGATCCTGTCGATCGCGCAGCAGTGGAACATCAACCGGCGGATCGCCGCGGCGGGGGCGGCCAGGAAGACCTAGCTGGCCGGACACTCGTCTGTGAACCCGCCGGGCCCGGCGGGCTCGTGCCGCCCGGGCGGCGGGAAGGTCTGCCGGAATGTGAAAGCCTGTGCGCACGGGCCCTGACGGCGCAGCGTCTCGAGCCTGGCGATGGCTTCCTCCACCGACGGGCGATGCCCCTGGGGTATCCACCACAGCACCAGGATCGCCTCGCTCATCTTCTCGAACCACTCGCGGCGCCGGCGCAGGATGTCCGCGTGCGCCGAGCGGTACACGAATTGCCGCAGCGAGTCGGCATCGCGCCATACCGACATGTTGACCAGCATGTTCTCGTTCTCGAACGGGCGGATGGCCGTGGCATCGCCGCCGTCCGTCTGCAGCCGCCACACGAAGCCCGGTGAAGCCTCCGCCAGCGCATTGATCCGCGCGAGGTTGGCGACGAACTCCGCCATGATCGGCGAGTCGATCGGTCCCCTGATGATGCCGATATTCAGCTGCGCGAGCTCGTAGGCGGACATGATGCCCTCATTTTCAGCGGCAGCTGCCGAGGATACCCATGGAGCGGATGACGCGATACCCGGGCGGCGCTAGCCTTCGGGCGCGGGAACGCTCATGACGCGCACCGATACCATCGTCGCCGCGGCGACGCCTCCGGGCCGGGGCGGGATCGGGGTCGTGCGCGTCTCCGGGCCCAAGGTGCCGGAGATCGCGGCGGTCATGCTCGGCGAGCTGCCGCCGCCGCGCCATGCCACCTTCGCCCGCTTTGCCGATGCGCACGGCGAGCCGATCGATGCGGGACTCGCGCTGTTCTTCGCCGCGCCCCGCTCCTACACCGGCGAGCACGTGCTCGAGCTGCACGGCCACGGTGGACCGCTGGTGATGGAGGCGCTGGTGGCGCGGGTGGTCGAGCTCGGGGCGCGCCGCGCGCACGCCGGGGAGTTCACCCAGCGGGCCTTTCTCAACGACAAGCTCGACCTCGCCCAGGCCGAGGCGATCGCCGATCTCATCGACGCCTCCTCGCGCGAGGCGGTGCGCGCCGCGATGCGCTCGCTCGAGGGGGAGTTCTCCGCCATGGTGCGCGGGCTCACCGAGGCGGTGATCGACCTGCGCACCCACGTCGAGGCGGCGATCGACTTTCCCGAGGAGGAGGTCGATTTCCTCTCCGATCGCGAGCTCGCCGCGCGCTTCGGGGCGGTGCGCGCACATTTCGACGCGGTGCAGGCGAGCGCGCGCTGCGGCAGGCTGCTGCGCGACGGCATGACGGTGGTGATCGCGGGCCGGCCGAATGCCGGCAAGTCGAGCCTCCTCAACCGGCTCGCCGGCTTCGACGCGGCCATCGTGACGCCCATTCCCGGTACCACGCGCGACGTGGTGCGCGAGCGTATCCATCTCGACGGCATGCCGCTGCACGTGCTCGACACCGCGGGGCTGCGCCGCGGCGGCGATGTGGTCGAGGAGGAGGGCATCCGCCGCGCCGAGGCCGAGATGCGCCGCGCCGACCGGGTGCTGTTCGTCGTCGATGCCGCCGCAGATCCCGGCGCCACGGCCTGGCGCGAGGAGCGCGCGCGGCTGCCGGCGGCGGTGCCCGTCACGCTGGTGTTCAACAA
>DASSQU010000208.1:0-2107 GCA_035702325.1 Steroidobacteraceae bacterium | reverse complement strand
CATCGCCGACCTGCGCGCCCTGGAAGGCGCACGGCGCGCGACCCGCCTGCAGCACGTCATCGGCCATCTGCAGCTCGAAGGCGTGCTCGAGCAGAGCATCGGCACGCTCTCCAAGGGATTCCGGCGCCGCGTGGGACTGGCGCAGGCGATCATGCACGATCCGCCGGTGCTCATCCTCGATGAGCCCACCGACGGCCTCGACCCGAACCAGAAGCACGAGGTGCGCACACTGATCAACGACATGGCGCGCGACAAGATCATCGTCATCTCCACGCACATCCTCGAGGAGGTCGACGCGGTGTGCACGCGTGCGATCATCATCTCCCAGGGCCGCATCGTCGCGGATGACACCCCGGCGGGCCTCGCCGCGCGCTCGCGCTATCACAACGCGGTGTCCATGCAGCTCGAGCAGCCGGCGCAGTTTCCGGCGGCGCGCGCCGCGGTCGAGGCGCTGCCGGCGGTAGCACAGGTGGAGGTGAGCGAGCGCGATGCCCGTCTCACGGCGCTGCCGAAGTCGGGCACCCCCATCCTGCCGGCGGTCTCGGAGCTCGCCGCGCGCACGGGACTGAAGCTCAAGGAGCTGCATCTCGAATCCGGACGTCTCGACGAAGTGTTCCGCACCATTACCTCCTGAGAGCGAGCCGCAGCATGCGTAACGTGGGCATCATCATGCGCCGCGAGCTGGTGAGTTACTTCGCCACGCCGCTCGCGTACGTATTCATCGTCATCTTCCTGTTGCTCGCCAACTGGTTCACTTTCTACCTCGGCGCCTTCTACGAGCGTGGCCAGGCGGATCTCGATTCCTTCTTCGCATTTCTCCCCTGGCTGTACCTGTTCCTGATTCCGGCGCTGTCGATGAAGCTGTGGGCCGAGGAGCGCAACTCCGGCAGCATCGAGCTGCTGATGACCCAGCCGGTCACGCTGCGCGAAGCGGTGCTCGGCAAGTTCTTCGCCGCCTGGATCTTCACCGCGTTCGCGCTCGCGCTGACCTTCCCGCTGTGGATCACCGTCAACTACCTGGGGCGGCCCGACAATGGCGCGATCCTCGCCGCCTATCTCGGCAGTTTGCTGCTCGGTGGCGGCTTCCTCGCCATCGGCTCGTGCATGTCGGCGCTCACGCGCAGCCAGGTGATCGCCTTCATCCTCGGGGTGTTCGGCTGCCTGCTGTTGCTGCTCGCGGGCTTCCCGGGCGTTCTCGATGTGTTCCGCAGCTGGGCACCGCAGTCGATCGTCGAGGCGATCGCCTCGCTCTCGTTCCTCGCCCATTTCGACTCCATCAGGAAGGGCGTCATCGACGTGCGCGACCTGCTGTACTTCGCCATGCTCATCAGCCTGTTCCTGCTCGCCACCGCCATCGCGCTCGAACTGCGCAAAGCGGATTAGCCGGAGCTCCAGCCAAACATGAACAAGCGCTCGACACTCGGCGGCGGCACGCTCCTCGCGCTCGCCCTGCTCTTCATTGGACTCACCGTGCTCTTCAACTACGCCCTGCGCGGCTGGCGGCTCGATCTGACGCAGAACCGCCTGTACACCACCGCTCCCGGGACCGATCGCGTGCTGGCGAGCATCAAGGAGCCGATCAACCTCTACTTCTTCTTCTCCGCCAAGGCCGCCGCCGGCATACCGGACCTGAATACCTACGGGGTGCGCGTGCGCGAGTTCCTGCAGGAGCTGGTGTCGCGCTCCAACGGCAAGCTGCACCTGCATGTCATCGACCCGCAGGCCTTCTCGGAAGAGGAAGACCGCGCCTCCGAGCTCGGCGTGCGCGGCGTGCCGATCGGCGGCGGCGGCGAGCAGTTCTACTTCGGCCTCGCCGGCACCAATTCCACCGACGGCCGCGCGGCCATCGAGTTCTTCGATCCCAAAAAGGAGCAGTTCCTCGAATACGACGTAGTGAAGCTCGTCTACCAGCTCGCCAATCCGAAGAAACCGGTCGTGGCCTGGCTGTCCAGTCTGC
The DNA here is from genome assembly GCA_035702325.1 of Steroidobacteraceae bacterium. Lineage (GTDB taxonomy): Bacteria > Pseudomonadota > Gammaproteobacteria > Steroidobacterales > Steroidobacteraceae > 13-2-20CM-66-19. The sequence goes on along the minus strand of DASSQU010000208.1, from coordinate 150 downwards.
CGATGACCGGCGGCTTCGATCCGCGCAGCGGACAGATGCGCGAGCCGTGGATGGTCTACAGCGACGCGCAGCAGCTGTTCGACCTGCGACCGCTCGAGCCGGGCGCCACCCGCATCGACGCCGCGGTGAACGTGCTGGTGCTGGTGCACC
>DASSQU010000207.1:0-2303 GCA_035702325.1 Steroidobacteraceae bacterium | reverse complement strand
CGGCGTGCTGGTGTGGCTGCCGATACTCGCCACGGTCTGGGTGGTGAGCTTCATGCTGCACATCATGGACCGCACGCTGGTGCTGCTGCCGCCGGCGTTGCGGCCGGAAGCCCTGGTCGGCTTCCGCCTGCCCGGCGCCGGACTGGTGCTGGCGCTCATCGTGCTGCTGCTCACCGGGTTGCTCGTCACGAACCTCATCGGCCGGCGCCTCGTCATCTGGGGCGAGGAGCTGCTGAACCGCATTCCGGTGGTGCGCACCGTCTACGGGGGGGTGAAGAGCTTCGCCGAGAGCGTGTTCTCGCAGTCCAACTCCTTCCGCAAGGTGGTGATGGTCGAGTACCCGCGTGAGGGTCTGTGGAGCCTCGGATTCCTCACCGCCGAGGACGTGCCGACGGTGAGCGAGCGGCTCGGCGAGCCGCACGTGGCGGTGTATATCTCCGCGGCGCTCAATGCGACCGCGGGCTACCTGGTGATCGTTCCGCGCCGGCAGGTCGTCGAGCTCGACATGAGCGTCGACGCTGCGATGAAGATGATCATCACCTGCGGCGTGGTGGTACCGCCCGCGCCGGAGAAGAGCCAGGTGGCAAAACCCGCCGCCTGAGCGAGGCCGTCCTCCCATGAGAGCCATGCGGCTGCTCGCGCCCGGCGCGCCGCTCGAGCTGTGTGAGGTCGAGCTCCCGGCGCCGCGTGAGCACGAAGTGCTGCTCGCGGTCGAGGCCTGCGGGGTGTGCCGCACCGATCTGCACCTCGTCGACAACGAGCTGCCCCACACCCACTGCCCGGTGACGCCCGGTCACGAGGTGGTGGGCCGGGTGCTGGCCACGGGGAGCGCGGTCGAGCGCTTTCGCGCCGGCGATCGCCTCGGGGTGCCGTGGCTCGGATACACCTGCGGGGTGTGCAGCTACTGCCGCTCGGGCCAGGAGAACCTGTGCCTTCAGGCGCGCTTCACCGGTTACACGCGCGACGGCGGCTACGCGGAGCAGCTTCTCGCCGATGCCCGCTACTGCCTGCCTCTGCCGGCGGACGTGGCGGCCGCCGAGCTCGCACCGCTCCTGTGCGCGGGTCTCATCGGTTACCGCGCGTACCGGGCCGCCGGGGAGGGCACCAGGCTCGGTCTCTACGGCTTCGGCGCAGCGGCGCACCTGCTCGCGCAGGTCGCGCAGCACCAGGGCCGGCGCGTGTTCGCCTTCACGCGCCCGGGAGACGCGGACGCGCAGCGCTTCGCCCGCGCGCTCGGTGTCGCCTGGGCGGGCGGCTCGGACGAGCACCCGCCCGAGCCGCTCGATGCCGCGGTGCTGTTCGCTCCGGTCGGGGCGCTCATTCCCGCGGCGCTCGCGGCGGTGCGCCCCGGCGGACGCGTGGTGTGCGCCGGCATCCACATGAGCGACGTACCGGCCTTTCCCTACCGGCTCCTGTGGGGCGAGCGCTCGGTGTCCTCGGTCGCCAATCTCACCCGCGCCGACGGGGCGGAATTCCTGGCGCTCGCGGCGCAACTCAAGCTGCGGGCCACGGTGGCGCGCTTTGCGCTCGCGGAGGCGAACGCCGCCCTCGGACGGCTGCGCGGCGGGACGCTGGCGGGCGCGGCGGTGCTGGAGATGCCGCGGGGGCCTGAAGTTGCGGGCGGCCGAGGGCGTCCGTAACATCGCGCGCCTCATGCGGTCACACTACTGCGGACAGGTCGACGAGCGGCTGCTCGGCCGGGAGGTCACGGTCGCCGGCTGGGTGCACCGCCGGCGCGACCACGGCGGGGTCATCTTCGTCGACCTGCGCGACCGCGAGGGGCTGCTGCAGATCGTGTTCGATCCGGAGCTCGCTGCGGTGTTCGCGGAAGCCGAGCGGCTGCGCAACGAGTACGTGGTGCGCGTGACGGGCCGGGTGCGCGAGCGGCCGGCAGGCACCGCCAATCCCCACCTCGCGTCCGGGCGTGTCGAGCTGCTGGCGCGCGAGCTCGAGCTGCTGAATCGCTCCGAGCCGCTGCCGTTCCAGCTCGACGAGCAGGTGAGCGAGGAGGTGCGCCTGCGGTACCGCTATCTCGACCTGCGCCGCGAAGTGATGAGCGAGCGGCTGCGGCTGCGCCACCGCCTCACGCGCTCGATGCGCGGTTATCTGGACGCCCACGGCTTCGTCGATCTCGAGACGCCGATGCTCACCAAGGCGACGCCCGAAGGCGCGCGCGATTACCTGGTGCCCTCGCGCGTCCATCCCGGTTATTTTTACGCCCTGCCCCAGTCGCCCCAACAGCTCAAACAGTTGTTAATGGTCGCCGGGATCGAGCGCTATTTCCAGATTGCCCGCTGCTTCCG
>DASSQU010000206.1:0-5711 GCA_035702325.1 Steroidobacteraceae bacterium | reverse complement strand
TCACCGAGAAGATGCTGCAGTACTTCATCGAGAAGGTGCACGGCAACCGGCTGATCCGCCCCAGCCCGCGGGTGCTGGTGTGCGTGCCTTACGGCTCCACCCAGGTGGAGCGCCGCGCGATCCAGGAGTCGGCCGAAGGCGCCGGCGCACGCTGGGTGCGACTGATCGAAGAGCCGATGGCCGCTGCCGTCGGCGCCGGCATGCCGGTGCACGAAGCGCGCGGCTCGATGGTGCTCGACGTCGGCGGCGGCACCTCCGAGGTCGCAGTGCTGTCGCTCAACGGCGTCGTGTACGCCAACTCGGCGCGCATCGGCGGCGATCGCTTCGACGAGGCGATCATGAACTACGTGCGCCGCAACTACGGCATCCTCATCGGCGAGGCGACCGCCGAGCGCATCAAGATCGAGATCGGCTCCGCCTACCCCGGTCAGCAGGTACGCGAGCTCTCGGTCAAGGGCCGCAATCTGTCCGAGGGCGTGCCGCGCAGCTTCACGCTCAACAGCAACGAGATTCTCGAGGCGCTGCAGGAGCCGCTGCAGGCGATCGTGAGCGCCGTCAAGCAGGCGCTCGAGCAGACGCCGCCGGAGCTCGGCGCGGACGTCGCCGAGCGCGGTATCGTGCTCACCGGCGGCGGCGCGCTGCTGCGTGACATCGACAAGCTCCTCACCGAAGAGACCGGACTTCCGGTGGTCGTGGCCGACGATCCGCTCACCTGCGTGGCGCGCGGCGGCGGGCGTATTCTCGAGCTCATGGACGAGCTGGGTCCCGGCCACTTCGGTCTGGAGTAGAGCTCAGGGAGCGCACGAGCCTAAAGTGGCGGCTTTCGGCACAGCAGCCGGGCGCTCCCTGCAGGGACGGGGCGGATCGCCCGGCTTCGGCTTGACGCTGTATGCGGTGCTGGCGGTGGTGATCATGTACCTCGATCAGCGCCAGCATTACCTCGAGCAGGCGCGCTACGTGCTGCAGGCCGCGGCCTACCCCGTGCAGCTGGCGGTGAGCTCCCCGCCGACGGCGTGGCGCTGGCTGCGGGAGAGCTTGCGCACGCGTCAGACTCTCGAGGCGACGATCGCCCAGCTGCGCGCGCACCAGCGCGACCTCGAGATCCTGTCGATGCGCTACGAGGCGCTCGCCCGCGAGAACGGCGAGCTGCGCGGGCTGCGCGAGGCGCTGCCGCCGGTCGCCGACCGCTGGCTGCCCGCGGAGATCGTCAACGTCCAGCTGAGCAGCCTGCGCCAGCGGCTGTTGATCGATCGCGGCGCGTCGAACGGAGTCTTCAGGGGTCAGACGGTGCTCGACGACAAGGGGCTGATCGGGCAGACCACGCACGTGGGCCCGTGGAGCGCCGAGGTGATCCTGATCACCGACCCCGAGCACGCCGTCCCGGTACGCATCGAGCGCACCGGGCTGCGCACCATCGCGGTGGGAGCCGGCGACGCCTCCTCGCTCGCGCTGCCGTATCTGCCGTCGAACGCCGACATCCGCAGCGGCGATCTGCTGGTCACTTCGGGACTCGGCGGCGTGTTCCCCGAAGGTTATCCGGTCGCGCGCGTCACCGAGGTACACCGCGACGCCGTGCAACCGCTCGCCCAGGTGCGCGCCGCACCACTCGCGCACGTCAACACCGATACCGAGGTGATGCTGGTGTGGTTCCGGCCGGATCATCCTGCGGCGCCCAAGAGCGCCGGCGCCGCCGTCGATCTCCGGGCGGGTAGCGCGAAGCTCCAGCCGCAGAGCGTCGCCCCCCGCCCGCAGCCGGCGCAGCCGGAGACCGCACCGCGCGCCGGCCCGGCGGCGCAACCACCTGCTGCAAAGCGGCCCGAGGCCCGGCCGTCCGCCGCACAACCGACGCCCGGCGAGCCACAGCCGGCCGCCGCGCAACCGCCGCCAGCCGCGCAGCCGCCCGGCGAGCAGCCGCCACCACCCGGACAGTCGCCACCCGGGCAGTCGCCGCCCGGTGAGCCGCCACCCGGTGATCAGCCGCCGCCCGCCGCGCAGCCGCAGAGCGCGCCGCCACAGCCGCCGGCGCAGGGGCGGCCGTGACCAGCGCCGGATTCCGCGTGCGGATGATTTTCACCGCCTTCGCCGCGCTCATTCTCGCGGTGCTGCCGCTTCCGCGGTGGCTCGACGTGCTGCGGCCCCCGTTCCTGGTGCTGACGGTGCTCTACTGGTCGGTCAACGCGCCGCGCGCCGGCGGCATCGCACTCGGGTTCTTCTGCGGCCTGGCGCTCGATGTGTTCCAGGGTCCGGTGCTCGGCGAGCACGCGCTCGCCCTCGTCCTCCTCAGCTACATCGGCGTGCGCGAGCACCAGCGCATCCGCTCCAAGCCGGCAGTCCAGCAGTCGCTCATCGTCTGGGCGGCGCTCATCTTCTACGAGTTCGTGCTGTTCGCGATCGATGGCTGGACCGGTCACCCGGTGACGAGTCCGCTGCGCTGGGTCCATACCTTCACCGGCGCGCTGGTCTGGCCGCCGGCGGCGGCCATCCTCTCCTACAGCGAGGGCCGCTATTCATGAAGGCGCGCTGCCCGCGCGAATCGAGCACGCGCTGCCTGCACGGGCCGTAGCCATGCCGGCGGTGCGCATCAAGGATCAGTGGCGCGAGCAGCGCCTGTTCGAGCGGCGCGCGCTCGCCTGCGGCGCGCTCATGGCGCTCGCCGCGGTCGTGCTGATCGGGCGGCTGGTGGTGCTGCAGGTGCTGAGGCACAGCTACTACTCCGAGCTCTCGCAGGGCAACCGGGTGCGTACCGAGCCGATCCCGGCGGCGCGCGGCCTGATCCTCGATCGCAACGGCGAGGTGGTGGCAGCCAACCAGCCCGCCTATCAGCTCGAGCTCGTGCCCGAAGAAGTGCCGAACCTGCCGCAGACGCTCGCGCAGCTCGCGCAGCTCGGGCTCATCCGGCCGGAAGAGATCGACGAGCTCACGCGCACCATCGATTCGAGCCGCAGCTTCGACAGCGTGCCCATCCGGCTGCACCTGTCGGACGACGAAGTGGCGCGCTTCGCGGTGCGCCGCTTCGAGTTCCCGGGCATCGACATCAAGACGCGCCAGACGCGCTGGTACCCCAACGGCGCGCTGGCGGTGCACGCGCTCGGCTACGTGGGCGCGATCAGCGAGCAGGATCTCAAGCACATCGACCGCGCCGCCTATGCGGGCACGGCCCTCATCGGCAAGCTCGGCGTCGAGGACGCCTACGAGCGCAAGCTCCACGGCACCAACGGCTTTCGCGAGGTGCTGGTGAATGCCCAGGGACGCTCGGTCGAGCGCCAGGGCGCCTTCGTGCCGAACCTGCGCACCCGCGCCCCCACCGCCGGCGACGACCTCCTGCTCACCATCGACCTGAAGGTGCAGCGGGTCGCCGAGAGTGCGCTCGCCGGACACCGCGGCGCGGTGGTGGCGCTCGATCCGAACGACGGCGCCGTGATCGCGCTGGTGAGCCTGCCGGGCTTCGATCCCAACCAGTTCGCCCGCGGCATCACTCCCGCCGAGTTCGGCGCGCTCGCCAACGACATCGACCGGCCGCTGTTCAACCGCGCGCTGCGCGGCACCTACCCGCCCGGCTCGACGGTGAAGCCGCTGCTGGCGCTCGCTGCGCTCAGCTACCACGTCGTCGATCCCAGGGCGCACCGCTACGGCGCCGGCTCGTTCCACCTGCCCGGCAGCTCCTTCATCTACCGCGAATACCACAACGAGCACCACGGCAACGTCGATCTCGACGAAGCCATCGTGGTGTCCTGCGACGTGTACTTCTACGGGCTCGCCGACGCGCTCGGCATCGACCGCATCTCGGCCTTCATGGCGCCGTTCGGCTTCGGACGCCTCACCGGCATCGACATCCCGGGCGAGAAGTCGGGGATCCTGCCCTCGCGGGAGTGGAAGGAGCGGGCCTTCGCGCGGCCGGCGGACCGGGTGTGGTTCCCGGGCGAAACGGTGAGCCTGGGGATCGGCCAGGGGTACCTGAGCGTGACGCCGCTGCAGCTCGCCCACTACGCCAGCATCATCGCCGCCCGCGGCCGGATCTGGAAGCCGCACCTGGTGAGCGCCTGGCGCGATCCGCGCAGCGGACGGATGCAGCGCATCGCCCCGGCGTCCGAGGGCGAGGTTCCGGGGATCGCGCCCGCGGACTGGGAGCGCGTGGTCCGCGACATGGTCGGCGTCACCCAGCGCGGCACGGCGGCGGCGATCGGGCGCGCGCCCTACACCTTCGCCGGCAAGACCGGCACGGCTCAGGTATTCACGGTGGCGCGCACCGAGCGCTACAACATCAAGAACATCGGCGAGCGGCTGCGCGATCACTCGTGGTTCATTGCCTTCGCCCCGGCGGACGCGCCGCGCATCGCGCTGGCGGTCATCGAGGAGAATGGCGGTGCCGGCGCGAGCGCCGCGGCGCCCATCGCCCGCAAGGTGCTCGACTCCTACCTGCTCGGCCCCGACGGCAGGCTCAAGCCCGCCCCCGCGCCGCCCGCGCCCGCCGAACGCCCGCCGCCGCCACCGGCTCCGGCGCACACGCCGGCTCCCTCCACCTCCACATGATCTACGAGGACGTCAGCTCCGGTTCCCGCACGCGCCGCACGCTCGGCGGCGCGGCACGGGTGCTGTTCGCCCTCAAGATCGACGGTCCTCTGGTGGTGGGCCTGGGGTTGATCGCGGCCTTCGGGCTGGTCGTGCTCTACAGCGCCTCGGGCCAGAGCATCGGCACCGTGGTGCGCACCGTGATGCGCCTCACGCTCGGGACCGTCGCGATGCTGTTGCTGGCGCGGGTGAATCCCAACTTCCTGCGCCGCGCGACGCCGTGGCTGTACGCCGCCGGGGTGCTGCTGCTGCTGATCGTGGCCGCGGCCGGCCATAGCGGCATGGGGGCGCAGCGCTGGCTCAATCTCGGACTGTTCCGCTTCCAGCCCTCCGAGCTGATGAAGCTCGCGGTGCCGATGGCCTGCGCCTGGTACCTGCACGAGCGGGCGCTGCCGCCGTCGTGGATGTCGCTCGGGGCGATGGCCGCGCTCATTCTCCTGCCGGTGGGCCTGGTCGCCATCGAGCCGGACCTCGGCACCGCGGCGCTGATCGCCATCGCGGGAGCGCTGGTGGTGGTGCTCGCCGGCCTGCGGCTGCGGGTGATGCTGTTGCTGCTCGCGCTCGGGGCGCTCGCCGCCTGGTTCGGCTGGCACTTCATGCACGACTACCAGCGCCGGCGCGTGTCCACCTTCCTCAATCCGCAGACCGACCCGCTCGGCGCCGGCTATCACATCATCCAGTCGCAGATCGCCATCGGCTCGGGCGGCGTGTTCGGCAAGGGCTGGATGAACGGCAGCCAGGCGCAGCTCGAATTCCTGCCGGAGCGCTCCACCGACTTCATCTTCGCGGTGGTCGGCGAGGAGTTCGGCCTGCTCGGCCTGCTGTTGCTGCTGTTGCTGTACGCCTTCGTGGTGGCGCGCGCGATCTACCTCGCCACCCAGACCCAGGACACCTTCGCGCGGCTGCTCGCCGGCAGCATCGCCCTCACCTTCTTCGTCTACGTGTTCATCAATGCCGGCATGGTGACGGGACTGCTGCCGGTGGTCGGCGTGCCGCTGCCACTGGTCAGCTACGGCGGCAGCTCGGTCGTGACGCTGCTGGCCGGCTTCGGTATTCTCATGGCGCTGTATTCACGCCGCAAGCTTGTCGGCTCCTAGGCGGCGCCTTGCCGCCGGCGCGCGCGCAGCGCCGCGCCGGGCCCA
>DASSQU010000205.1:0-8122 GCA_035702325.1 Steroidobacteraceae bacterium | reverse complement strand
CTCGCGGGGCGAGAAGGGCTTGGTCACGTAGTCGTCGGCGCCGCCCTCCAGGCCCGCCACCTTGTCGCCTTCCTCGGCGCGCGCCGTGAGCATGATCACCGGCAGCTCGCGGGTCTCGCGGTCGCGCTTCAGGGCGCGCGTCAGCTCGAGCCCGCTCATGTCCGGGAGCATCCAGTCGACCAGCACCAGGTCCGGCCGGATGTCGGCGAGCGCGGCGCGGGCCGCGCGGCAGTCCTCGGCCTCGCGCACCTCGAAGCCGGCGCGCTTGAGGCCGAAGGCGATCATCTCGCGGATCGGCCGCTCGTCTTCGACGATCAGAACCTGTTTCGCGGTCATGACCGCAGCTGCACCAGCATGGCGCGAGTATTACAGGGCCCCTGTGTTGCAGATTCGTGACAGGGGCGCAAGTGTCTGTGTCGGTTCACTGAACCCCGGCCGGCCGTGCCACATCGTCCCGCAGGTAGACCGGCAGCGCCTGCTCGGCGGGCAGCACCCGGCCGGCGGCCACCTCCGGGGCGGCGAGCCGCGCGATCTCGGCGGCCCGGGGATGGAGCGCCTCGAGGCCTGCCGCGAGCGCCCCGGCAAAGGCCTGTCGCAGCGCCGGGTAGGCCGTGAAGCCGCTGCCCATCGCCCGCAGGCCCGAGCGCTCCGGCGCGGCGCGCCAGGCGGCCGGCAGCGACACGGCTTCGGGCCTGCTCAGCTGCTCCTCCGCCACCGCCGCCGCGAGGCCTGCCGCGCCGCGCTCGAAGCAGCCCGAGTAGACCTCGTGCATGCGCGCATCCGCGCAGACCAGCACGCGCTGCGTCGCGGGCTCGAGGTCGAGGAGCCGCTGCGCGAGGGCCCGCAGGTCCGAGATCGCGACGACCGGCAGTCCCGCGCCCCAGGCGAGTCCCTGAGTGACGCTCGCCGCGAGCCGCACGCCGGTGAAGGCGCCCGGACCCCGGCCGTAGGCGATCGCGGTGACACCCGCGAGCGATGCCCCGGCCTTGGTAAGCACCTCGTCGATCATCCCGAGAATGTGCTCGGCGTGCCCGCGCTCGAGCAGCAGCTCGCGCGCGCTGAGCCGCCCGTCCTCCAGCAGCGCCGCCGAGCAGTTCTCGGTCGCGGTGTCGAGCGCCAGGATTCTCACGGCGCGGCGCGGGCGCGCTCGGCCGCGCGCGGCGCATGGGCGCGCAGGAAGCGCCGCACGTCGTCGGCGTCCTGCGTGACCGTCATCGGCGGCAGCGCCGCGAGCAGCACCCGCCCGTAGCTGCGCGCGAGCACCCGCGGATCGCAGATGACGACCGCGCCGTAGTCCTCCTCGCTGCGGATCAGACGGCCGGCCCCCTGCTTGAGGGCGAGCGCCGCCTCGGGCAGCTGGTAGTCGCGGAACGCGTTGGCGCCGGTCGCGTTCAGGTGCTCGATGCGCGCGCGCACCAGCGGATCGTCCGGAGAGGCGAACGGGAGCTTCTCGATGATCACCAGGCGCAGCGCCTCCCCCTTCACGTCCACTCCCTCCCAGAAGCTCGCCGTGCCGAGCAGCACGGCGTTGCCGTCCGCGCGGAACTCCTCGAGCAGCCGCTCGCGCGGCGCCTCGCCCTGAACGAAGAGCCGGCAGGAAGCACCCGCCGCCCAGCGCTCGCGCAGCAGCGCCGCGCCCGCGGCGAGCGCGCGGTGGCTCGTGAAGAGCACGAAGGCCCCGCCGCCCGCGGCCTCGATCAGGGGCACCGCCGTGTCGATCACCGCCGCCGTGTAGGCGGCCGACCCCGGCTCGGGCATCGACGCGGGCAGGTAGAGCAGGCTCTGGCGCTCGTGATCGAACGGACTCTCGATCCGCAGCGTCGTCCCCGAAGCGATCCCGAGCCGCCCGGTGAAATGCCCGAACTCCTCCCCGAGCGAGAGCGTCGCGGAGGTGAAGATCCACGCGCCGCGGCGCGACTCGATCAGCGCCCGGAAGCGTTCCGAGATGTCGAAGGGCATGAGACTCAGGGTCACGCCGCGCGCGTTCACCTCGACGGCGCGTGCCCCCTCGAGCGGATCGGGCGCCGCGATGCGGCCGAGGCTCGCGGCCAGCCCGGCCGCCCGGGCGGCGAGCGGCTCGAGCGTACCCTCGCTGCCGGACTCCCCGAGGCTCTGCTGCAGTCGCCCGAGGGAGCCGGCGAGTCCCTCCGCGGCGTCACCCCAGGGTGTGCGGCCCGCGCTCCAGGCGAGGCGGCTGCCCGTCACCGCCCCGCGTGCGGGTGCGGCGGCGCGCAGCTCGTGCAGCCCCTGCTCCACTTCGCGTACGGCCCCGGCGAGCGCGCGTGCCTGCGGCGCCAGGCCCTGCGCCGCGCGCGCCCCGGCGCGGCGCAACTCGAGCTGCAGGTCCCGCAGCAGGCTCTCGACCTGCCGGCTGCCGACCGTGACGCCGAAGAATTCCGTCGCGAGGTCCGGGATCTGGTGCGCCTCATCGAGAATGACGGCGTCGGCCGATCCCAGCAGATCGCCGAAGCCGTCCTCCTTCAGCGCCAGGTCCGCGAGCAGCAGGTGATGGTTCACGATCACGATGTCGGCCTCGAGCGCCTCGCGCCGCGCCGCCACCACGTGGCAGCGGGCGTACTCGGGGCAGCGCACGCCGAGGCAGTTCTCGCGCGTCGAGGTCACCTGCGACCACACCGGGCTCGAGTCCGCGAGCCCGCCGACCTCGGCCAGGTCGCCGCTGCGCGTGGCGAGCGCCCAGCGCGCGATGCGCGCGAGCGCCGCGCGGCCCGGGCCCCGGCGGGGAGCGCCCCCGACCATCGGCAGCTGCTCGGGAGCCTCCATGGCGGTGGCGAGACGGTGGCGACAGAGATAATTCGCGCGCCCCTTGAGGAGCGCCACGCGCGCAGGCCGGCCGAGCGCCGCGGCGAGCAGCGGCAGGTCGCGGGCGTAGAGCTGGTCCTGGAGCGTGCGCGTCCCGGTGGAGATGAGCACCCGCGCGCCCGAGAGCAGTGCCGGGATCAGGTAGGCGAAGGTCTTGCCGGTGCCGGTCCCCGCCTCCACTACCAGCGTCTCGCGGTTCGCGAGCGCCGCCGCCACGCGCTCGGCCATGCGCAGCTGTCCGCGGCGCACCCGGAAGTCCGGGAGCGAGCGCTCGAGCGGTCCCCCCGCTGCGAAAATGTCCGCGAGTTCCAGCATCGCTAAGCCGCGCCTCACGCGCTTCGGGCTGCGGCATCGTGGCGTGCCGCCGGACGCCTGTCGAGAGTCATATCTTCCTGACTTTTATGAATTTCCCGCAAGCGGCGTGCCGTCCGGGACCACCGGCCCCCGGAGGGAACCGCTCCCGCGGCTACTCTAGCAGGGCGCCCGTGGCGCCCGAGATATACTTCCGCCCCTGCATGGCCACTGCTGCGCACACCATGACCGCCCTGCCGAAACTCAGCCGCGCGGTCGCCGACTGGGTGAGCTCGGTGCGCGAGCTCACGCAGCCGCGGGCCGTGCACTGGTGCGAGGGCACCGAGTCCGAGGCGCGCGAGCTCACCGCGAGGCTGCTGCGCGAGCGGGAGCTGACCGCGCTCAACCCGGCGCGCTTTCCGGGCTGTCACCTCTACCGCTCCGCCCCCAACGACGTCGCCCGGGTCGAGCATCTCACTTATATATGCACGCGCTCCAGGGAGGACGCCGGCCCGAACAACAACTGGATGGATCCCGGCGAGGCGCACGCGAAGATGCACGAGCTCTTCCGCGGCTGCATGCGCGAGCGGACGCTGTACGTGATCCCCTACTGCATGGGTCCGCTCGCCTCGCCGCTCGCACGCTGCGGCGTGGAGATCACCGACAGCCCCTACGTCGCGCTCAACATGCTGATCATGACGCGTGCCGGGCGCGCGGCGCTCGAGCGCATCGCGCGCGACGATGTGTTCGTCCGGGGGCTGCACTCGACCGGCGAGCTCGACCCCGAGCGGCGCTTCATCATGCACTTCCCCGAGGAGCTCGCGATCGAGAGCTTCGGCTCCGGCTACGGCGGCAACGCGCTGCTCGGCAAGAAGTGCCACGCGCTGCGCATCGCGAGCTGGCAGGCGCGCACCGAAGGCTGGCTCGCCGAGCACATGCTGATCGTCGGCATCGAGAGCCCGCGCGGCGAGACCCACTATCTCGCCTGCGCCTTCCCGTCGGCCTGCGGCAAGACCAACCTCGCCATGCTCATCCCGCCGGACTCGCTCCCCGGCTGGCGCGTGTTCACCGTGGGCGACGACATCGCCTGGCTCCATCCGGGCGCGGACGGACGGCTCTGGGCCATCAACCCCGAGGCGGGCTACTTCGGCGTGGTTCCGGGCACCAACCCCAAAACCAACCGCAACGCCTACGAGATGATCCGCCGCGACACGCTGTTCACCAACGTCGCGCTCACCGCCGACGACGAGCCGTGGTGGGAGGGCCTCACCGCGGGTGAGCCCGCGATCGACTGGCAGGGCCGTCCCTACGATCCCGCGCGCGGCCCGGCCGCGCACCCCAATTCCCGCTTCACGGTGTCCGCCAGGCGCAACCCCAACTACTCTCCCCACGCCGAGGACGCCCGCGGCGTGCCGATCACCGCGCTGGTGTTCGGCGGGCGGCGGCGCGAGGTGGCGCCGCTCGTCTACGAGGCGCGCGACTGGCGGCACGGAGTCCTGGTCGGCGCCTCGGTCGCCTCCGAGACCACCGCCGCGGCGGTCGGCCAGGTGGGCGTCGTGCGCCGCGATCCGATGGCGATGCAGCCCTTCTGCGGCTACAACTTCGCCGACTACTGGCGGCACTGGCTCGACATCGGGGCGAAGCTCACCCGGGCGCCGCGCGTCTACCACGTCAACTGGTTCCGGCGTGACGCCGCGGGCAAGTTCCTCTGGCCGGGCTATGGCGAGAACCTGCGGGTGCTCGCCTGGATGCTGGACCGCTGCGCCGGCCGCGCGGCTTCGGTCGAGTCGCCGATCGGCCACCTGCCGCGCGTCGAGGACCTGGCGACCGCCGGCCTCGACCTGAAGCCCGAGTCGCTCGCCGCCCTCTTCAGCATCGACCCGGGGTTGTGGCGCAAGGAGATCGCCGAGGTGCGCGAGTATCTCGGCCGCTACGGCAGCCGCCTGCCGCCGGCGCTGCTCGCGGAGCTGGCGACCACCGAGCAGCGGCTCGCCTGACGGCGCGCGCCCGGCGGCTGCGCCGTCAGATTTCCTCGCAGTCGAAGCGGATGGTCGTGGGCGAGCCCTGCTCGGGCAGCCGCCCCAGACCGATCATGCCCTGGCCCTTGATCTGCAGGCTGTCGCGGCGCACGAACGATTCCTCGCCGTCGGCGGTCTGCACGAAGGTGCCGTTGGTGCTCTGATCCACCAGCACGAACTTGTTGCGGCTGATCTCGATGCGGGCGTGCAGGCGCGAGATCAGGTTGCCCTTGACGACGATGTCGTTGTCCTCCGCGCGCCCGATGCTGACGCTCGAGTGCCGCTCGTCGACCAGGAGCTCCCGGTCGTGGCAGCGCAGCCGCAGCCGCATGGCGCGCGCCGGGCGCGATTCGCCCGCGATTCCCGGCACCATGCTGGTGACGTCCTCGGTCTGCCACAGCACCTCGAAGAGGACCACCTCGTTCCCCTGGCCCTTGAGCGTCGCGACGTCGATCTGGCGGCAGGCGGCCCGCCAGTCCGGGGAGAGCTTCTCCACCGTGGCCGCGGTGATGACGATCTGCCCGGCCTTCGCCTGACTCGTCATGCGGTTGGCGGTGTGCACGGCGGCGCCGAACACGTCGCGGTTCTCGAGCATCACCGGGCCGAAGTGGCAGCCGATGCGGATCGCGACCGGCTGGCCCTCGACCTCGAGTTGTGCGTGGGTCGAGATCTGCTGCTGCATCTGCGCGGCGGCGTTGAGCGCGGCGTCGGCGCTGGGGAAGGTCGCCATGACCTCGTCGCCCATCGTCTTGATGACCGTCCCGCCGCGCTGCTCGGTGGCGCCGCGCATCACCTCGATGCAGGTCGCCACCATGTCGCGTGCCCGCAGGTCGCCCATGGTGTCGTAGAGCCGGGTAGACCCGACCACGTCGGCAAAGAGGATCGCGAGTTCGATGTCCTTGCCCATGATTGCGGGCAGCTTATACGCAAGCGTTTCGCGCCGCTACTGAGCTGACTTCAAGCAGTTCCGCAGCTCGGAATCGCCCGGCGCAGCAGCTCCGCCCCCACCCCCGCCGCCCGCGCACCCTCGCTCAACATGCGGCGGTATTCGCGCGCGCCCGGCTCGCCGGCATACAGGCCCAACATGTGCCGGGTGATGGCGGCGAGCCGGCCGCCGGCCGCTACCTCGCGCTCGCAGTAGCGCGCCATGCGCTCGAGGAGCGCCGCGCGCGTGGGCGGCGGGGGTGCCGCCGGATCGAGCAGGCCGCGCAGCTCGGCGAGCACGAACGGGCGATGGTAGGCCTCGCGCCCGAGCATGACCCCGTCGCACCACTCGAGAGCGGCGCGCACCGCGCGCGGCTCGCGCAGCCCGCCGTTCACCACGATGGGCAACGTTGCAAACACCGTCTTCAGATGCCGCACCACGTCGTAGCGCAGCGGCGGTACCTCGCGGTTGTCCCGGGGCGACAGCCCGCCGAGCACCGCCTTGCGGGCATGCACGATCGCGACCGCGCCGCCGGCGTCGCGCACGCCGCCGACGAAGCGGCCGAGCGCGTCGAAGTCCTCCGCGGTGAATTCCGCCGCCGCGCGCCGTCCCGCTCCGGCCGCGCCGCTCACCACCCCGATGCGCAACTTCACCGTGACCGGCACTCGCACCGCCGCGCTCATCGCCGCCACGCAGTCGGCGACGCGCGCCGGCTCGCGCATCAGGCAGGCACCGAAGGCGCCGCTCGCCACCCGCTCGCTCGGGCAGCCGCAGTTGAGGTTCACCTCGTCGTAGCCTGCCTCCTCGCCCGCGCGCGCCGCCGCGGCGAGCTGCCGCGGCTCGTTGCCGCCGAGCTGCAGAGCGAGCGGGTGCTCCTCGGGGTCGAAGGCGAGCAGGCGCGCCCGGTCGCCGTGCACGATCGCCGCCGCGTGGATCATCTCGGTGTACAGCAGCACATCGGGCGAGAAGCCGCGCAGGAAGTAGCGGCAGTGGCGGTCGGTCCAGTCCATCATCGGCGCCACGGCAACTCTGCGATCCAACTTTCGATTTCCTGTGGGGTTTTCCACCAGGCGCATTCTACCCATGTGAACCATGGTTATCAGAGGTCTCCCCGACGATCGTCACCGACGCCTGAGAGCCCGGGCGAAAGCGCAGATTTCCGCGGGGCGCGATTGCCGGCCGCAGGGTATGCTGCGCCGCCTTGTCGGCCGCTGAATCCTGCCGCCGCCCCGGGGAGACCTCACCTATGCACTCACACTCCGCCCGTCTCGCCGCGTTGCTCGCGGCGTGCGCGCTGCCGGCCGTAGCGACGGCCTTAGCGCCGGCCGCCGCCGACCCGGCAGGCCTGCGCGCGCTCGCCCACGAATTCTACGAGTGGTCCGACGCGGCCTATCCCGTGACTGCCAGCAGTCTCGGCGATCATCGCTTCGACACGCGCCTGACCGACTACCGCATGAGCGAGGTGCTGCGGCGCCGCCAGCACGTGAGCGAGCTGCTCGCGCAGGTGAGCGCGCTCGCCACCGACGGCTGGAGTAAGGATGAGCGCATCGACCGCGTGCTGTTCGAATCGCAGCTCGCCGCGGCGGATTTCTTCGGCCGCCGGCTGAATCCGGAAAGCTCGGATCCTCAGCTCTACGTCAACGAGTGCACCAACGCGATCTTCACCCTGCTGCAGAAGGACTACGCGCCGCGGCGAACACGCGCGCGCGCGGCGATCGCACGGCTCGAGGCGATGCCCCAGCTGCTGCGCACCGGCCGGGCGAACCTCACGCAACCGGTGAAGCTCTATGCCTCGCTCGCCATCGAGGCGGCGCGCGGCGGCGATGAGCTCTACACCGTGAGCCTGATGACGCTGGCGGACGATCTCCCGGCCGCGGAGCGCGCGCGTCTGGTGAAGGCGCGCGACGGCGCGGTGAAAGCGCTGCACGATTACGCCGACTGGCTCGCGGCGGGCTTGAGCAAGATGCCCGAATGGCAGCCGATGGGTGAGGCGAGCTACAACTATCTGCTCAAGCGCGTGCTGCTGCTGCCGTTCGACGCGCACGACGTCGCGCATCTCGGCGAGGTC
>DASSQU010000204.1:0-3415 GCA_035702325.1 Steroidobacteraceae bacterium | reverse complement strand
GCACCGGCGCACTAACGTGGCGAACGCACGAACAGCCGCTCGACGGCCTCGAGGTGGCGGCGATCGGCCAGGAATAGAATGACGTGATCGTCGGCGAGCACGAGCGTGTCGTGATGCGCCATGATCACCTGATCGCCGCGCACCAGCGCACCGATGGAGGCGCCCTCGGGCAGCGCGATCTGCGCCACCGTGCGTCCGACGATGCGTGAGGTGCGCTCATCGCCGCGCGCCACCGCCTCGAGCGCCTCGGCCGCGCCGGTCTTGAGCGCATGCACCCGCACCACATCGCCGCGGCGCACGTGCGCGAGCAGTGAGCCGATGGTGATGGTCTGCGGGGAAATGGCGATGTCGATGCTGGAGGACTCCACCAGCTCGCTGTAGGACGGCCGGTTGATGAGCGCCATGACCTTGTGCGCGCCCAGGCGCTTGGCGAGCATCGCCGAGAGGATATTGGCCTCCTCGGCGTTGGTCATGGCGGCGAACACGTCCGCGCTGTCGATGTTCTCCTCGATGAGCAGCTCCTCGTCCGCGGCATCGCCATGCAGCACGATGGCGCTCTCGAGCAGCTCCGACACCTTGCGCGCCCGCCGCGCGTCGCGCTCGATCACTTTGACCTGATTGTGCTTCTCCAGGGTACGCGCGAGATGAAAGCCGATGTTGCCGCCGCCGGCGATCACGATGCGCCGCGCGGCGGTGTCATCGACCCGCAGCTGGCTCATGATGCGGCGAATGTCATCGCGCGCGGCGAGGAAGAACACCTCATCGCCATCCGCCAGCAGCGTCTCGCCCTCGGGCGGCACGCTGCGTCCGTCGCGGTAGATGGCCACCACGCGCACCTCGGTCTTGGGCAGGTGCTGCGGCAGCTCGCGCAGCGTGCGGCCGGCGAGCAGACCGCCGCTGCGTATGCGCACTCCGATCAGCCGCACGCGGCCGTCGGCGAAGTCGAGCACCTGCAGCGTGCCGGGGTGATGAATCAGGCGCTCGACGTATTCGGTGACCAGCTGCTCGGGACTGATGAACACGTCCACCGACAGTCCATCGACGCCGAACAGCCCCAGGCGGCTGGTGTATTCGGCCGCGCGGATGCGGGCGATCTTGGTGGGCGTACGGAACAGCGTGAAGGCCACCTCGCACGCCACCAGGTTTACCTCATCGCTCGAGGTGAGCGCGACGATGATCTCCGCCTCGGCGGCGCCCGCGGCCTCGAGCACGTTCGGGTGGGCGGCGTTGCCGGCGACCGTGCGAACATCGAAACGGTCCTGCACGTCGCGCAGCGTGTCCTCGTTGCTGTCCACCACGGTCACCTCGTTCGCCTCTTCGCGCGAGAGATGATCCGCGGCGGTGCGCCCGACCTGCCCGGCGCCGAGTATGAGGATCTTCATGCGTCAGAGCGGTTGCAGGTTGGCATACTGCACCATCAGCCACTTGGTCCCCTGGCGCTCGAAATTCACCTGCACGCGTGCGTGCGCACCCGAGCCCTCCACGTTGAGGATCACGCCATCGCCGAACTTGCCGTGGCGCACGCGTGCCCCGAGGCGTACGCCCGCCGCCTCCGGCTCCTCCGCGCGGAAGCGGCCGACCGTTATGGGCCGCGACACCTGCACGCGCGGGCGTACCTCCTCGATCAGTCCGGTGGGGATTTCGCGCACGAAGCGAGAGGCCTGCCCGTAGCTGTCGATGCCGTGCAGGCGGCGCTGTTCGGCGTAGCTCAGGTACAACTGGCGCATGGCGCGGGTCATACCGACATAACACAGGCGCCGCTCCTCCTCGAGACCATCGAGGTCGCCGAGCGAGCGCTGGTGCGGAAACAGTCCCTCCTCGAGACCTGCGAGGAACACCACAGGAAACTCGAGCCCCTTGGCGGTGTGCAGCGTCATCATCTGCACGCAATCTTCCCACTCATCGGCCTGGCCTTCGCCCGACTCGAGTGCGGCGTGGGCGAGAAAGGCCTCGAGGGAGCTAAGCTCGCTGCTCTCGGGCGCGAAGCCGCGCGCGGCGCTCACCAGCTCATCGAGGTTCTCCACCCGCGCCTCACCCCGGTCGGCCTTCTCGCGCCGGTAGTGCTCGAGCAGCCCGCTCGCTTTCAGCGCCTTGTCGACCTGCTCGTGCAGGGCGAGCGTTGCGGTGTCCGCGGCGAGTCGCTCGATGAGCGCCTGGAAGCCGTGCACGGCGGAGGCGGCCTTGGGGCCGAGCGCGCCGCTGCCGCTGCAGGCCGCGGCGGCTTCCCACAGCGAGCTGCCGGCGCCGCGTGCGCTCTCGCGCAGCACCTCGAGGCTCTTCGCACCGATGCCGCGCGTCGGCAGGTTGACCACTCGCTCGAAGGAGGCGTCGTCGCGCCGGTTGGCGATGAGCCGCAGGTAGGCGAGCGCGTCCTTGATCTCGGCGCGCTCGAAGAAGCGCAGGCCGCCGTACACGCGGTACGGCACCCGCGAGGAGAGGAAGGCCTCTTCGAACACCCGCGATTGTGCATTGGAGCGATAGAGAATGGCGATCTCGCGCCGCACACCGCCTTGTGCCACGTACTCGCCGATGCGGTGGGTGACGAACTCCGCCTCGTCGCGCTCGTTGAAGGCGGTGTAGAGGCGAATGGGCTCGCCGCGCGCGCCGCTGGTCCACAGGTTCTTGCCGAGGCGGGTCGTGTTGTGAGCGATCAGGCCATTGGCAGCCTCGAGAATGTTGGAGGTGGAGCGATAGTTCTGCTCGAGCCGGAACAGCTGCGCCTGCGGGTAATCGTGGCGGAACTGCTGCAGATTCTCGGCGCGTGCGCCGCGGAAGCGGTAGATGGACTGATCATCATCGCCCACCACGAACGGATGGCTCGCGGGCGCGCGCTGCGCATCGCTCGCCGCCTGCGCCGGCGGCGCCAGCAGCCGCATCCAGGCGTACTGGATGGCGTTGGTGTCCTGGAACTCGTCCACCAGCACGTGGCGGAAGCGCCGGCGGTAATGATCGAGCAACGGCGCCTCGTCACGCCAGAGCTCGAATGCCCGCAGCAGCAGCTCGGCAAAGTCGACGACACCGTTGCGCGCGCAGGCCTCCTCGTACGCCGCGTACAGCCTGATCAGCTGCGCGCGGCTCGGATCGTTGCCGTCCTTGAGCTGCTGCGGCCGCCGGCCCTCGTCCTTGTTGTTGTTGATGAACCACTGCACCTCGCGCGGCACCCAGCGGCTCTCATCGAGCTCGGCGGCCTTGATGACCTTCTTGATGAGACGCTGCTGGTCCTCCGAGTCGAGGATCTGGAAGCCCTGGGTGAGCTTCGCCTCGCGCCAGTGAATCCGCAGCAGCCGGTGGGCAATGCCGTGGAAGGTGCCGATCCACAACGCCCCGCCCGGGACGCCGAGCAGCCGCTCGACGCGCCCGCGCATCTCCCCGGCCGCCTTGTTGGTGAAGGTGACGCAGAGGATGTGCCAGGGCA
>DASSQU010000203.1:0-12906 GCA_035702325.1 Steroidobacteraceae bacterium | reverse complement strand
GCAGGCGAAGGAGAATGGCTGGCTCTACAACGAGGAAAATGAGCTTCTGAGCGAGCAGGGCACGCAGGTTGCCGCGCTCAACTACCCGCACCTCAGCCACAGTGAGATCTTCGATTCGATCGAGGACTTCTACCGCAAGTTCTACTTCCGTCCCTCCAAGATTGCTTCCATTCTGGCCGAGATGTTCACCAGCCCGGAAATCATGAAGCGCCGTCTGTCCGAAGGCGTGGAATTCTTCCGCTTCCTGCGCTCACGGCGGGATGCGGTTTGAAGCGGCTGATCATCACGGCGGATGATTTCGGCGCCGCCCGCGAAGTCAACGACGCCGTCGAGGCCGCGCACCGCGGCGGCGTTCTCAGCGCGGCGAGCCTGATGGTGTCGGCGCCGGCCACGGCTGACGCCATCGCCCGAGCCCGACGCATGCCTTCCCTGCGTATCGGCCTGCACCTGGTGCTGGTCGAGGGCCGCCCGGTGTTGCCCTCGTCCGCCGTCAGTCACCTGGTGGGCGCGGACGGCCGGTTCCGTTCCAACCTGTTGGCCTACGGCACGACCCTCGCAGGCAGCCGGCGGGCGCGGCGCGAGCTCGCAGCGGAAATCACTGCGCAGTTTGCGGCTTTCCGCGACAGCGGCCTGGCCCTCGATCACTGCAATGCGCACAAGCATTTTCATCTGCATCCGGTCGTTGGGCAGCTGTTGGCGGTGATCGGCCGCCGCTTCGGCCTGCGCGCGGTGCGAGTGCCGCTCGAGCCTGCTCGGGTCCTGCGCAAGGTGGAGGGGCGCGCCCGGCGCACACCAGATCTCCTCACGGCACCTTTTGCACTCGCGCTGCGGCGGCGGCTGAGCGCTGCCGGCCTCGTTGCTGCCGACCGGCTTTTTGGGCTTCGGTGGTCCGGGCACATGACGCGCGCACGCCTGGCAGGGCTGATCCGGAGCCTGCCGGACGGACTCACCGAGATCTACCTCCATCCGGCCACGGGGCTCTTCCCCGGCGCAGCGGCCGGTTACCGCTATCGCGAGGAGCTCGAGGCGCTTCTGGCGCCGGAAGTTATCGCGGCCTGTCGTGATCCATCGCTCCGCCTGGGCGGGTTCGGCGATTTTCTTGAAACGGCGGCAGCGGCCGGCGCGCAGGGCGCGCTTCACCGTTCGGATATGTCCCATCGTGTGAGCTCATGAGCTCAGCGATCCCCGAGTCCGGCACTGTCCCAGGCGCTGATTCCGCGCCGAGGATTCGCCTGGGGAGCGATGGCCACAAGACGCTCTTCTGCCGCACGCTGCTGGACACCTTCAACCCCTACAAACCCGCAGTGATTGACTGGCCGGAGCTCGACTCGCAGGCACACGAGCGCCTGGTCGGGCTGCCCATCTGGGACATCGCGGTACAGACCGAGGGCCGCGCGCGGCTCAATGTCGCCTCCTACGCGGCGGTCGTGCGCGATCCGCTGCTGCGCGAGGCGATCGAGCTCAATGCCTTCGAAGAGGGGCGCCACAAGAGCGTGCTGGCCAATATGGTCACCGCTTACGGCATCGCGCTCGCGCCGGAGCCGGAGTATGCCCCGCCGGGCGACCCCGAGTGGGCCTTCATGCTCACGGGCTACAGCGAGTGCATCGACAGCTTCTTCGCCTTCGGTCTGTTCGAGTCGGCCAAGCGCTCCGGATTCTTCCCGCCGGCGCTCGTCGACACCTTCGAGCCGGTTATGCAGGAAGAAGCGCGCCACATTCTGTTCTTCGTCAATTGGGCCGCCTGGCATCGGCGCACCATTCCACTGTGGCGGCGACCGTGGTTCGGGCTGAAGCAACTGGCCGTGTGGCTCTTTCTGATCTGGGAGCGCATCGGCATCGCTCGCGACCTGGGCAACGGCGTGCAGGACAACAATTTCACCGTGACCGGAGCGAGGACGGTCGGTGAGGACATCAGCGTCGCCGGGCTTATCGACCTGTGCCTGGCCGAGAACCACCGGCGCATGAGCGCATACGATCGGCGCCTGGTGAGGCCACGAGTGGTTCCAACCCTCGCGCTACTGGCTCGCCGTTTCATGCGACGGTGAGGCCGCGCACCGCGCCACGCGCGCCTCCATCATATGAAATTACGCCTCGCCCTCTTCGCCGTCGTGGGGGTGGCTCTTGCGCTCTACCTGGTACTGCATGTCGGGTGGCGCGCGGTTTTATCCGCCGCGATGGCAATCGGCTGGGGCGGTTTTGCCCTCTTCTGCCTGTGTGCCCTGGGAGTGTTCCTGGTGCTCGGCGCGGCGTGGCGCGTGTTGTTGCCGGCGCGTTCGGCATCCGGAACCTGGGTTTTCGTGCGCGCGCGAATGGTGCGGGATTCGGCCGCCGAAGTGCTGCCGTTCTCACAGCTCGGCGGAATCGCGCTTGGAGTGCGCGCGGCGATCCTGTACGGGGTTGCCTCGCCGCTCGCCAGTGCGTCGATGATCGTTGATGTAACGACTGAGTTACTGGCGCAGATCGCTTACGTCGCGCTCGGCCTCGCGCTCCTGACCACCCGGGCGCCTCGCAGCTCTCTCGCTGCTTCGCTCACCAGCACCGGCACCGTCGCCCTGCTGCTTGCCGCGCTCGCCGCCGGACTGTTTCTCACCGTGCAGCGCTACGCCCCCAGGATCACCACCATGCTCGGCGCACGACTGCTGCGCGGCTTGGGACCTGCGATCACCGGGGTAGGCGTTGCGCTCGATACGATCTATCGCGCCCCGGCGCGCGTCGCACTGTCCGTGGCACTGCATTTCGTCGCATGGATCGCCAGTGCCGCGGGGGTGTGGCTCGGCTTTCTGCTGATCGGGGCGCATCTCGATCTGGGGGCGGTGATCGCCATCGAGAGTCTCGTCTATGCGATCCGCAGCGCCGCGGTTCTGATTCCGAATGCGTTCGGAGTGCAGGAGGCCGCTTACGCGCTTCTCGCGCCGTTATTCGGGTTCGGCGCGGAACTGGGGCTGGCGCTGTCCGTGTTGAAGCGAGCGCGCGACATCGCGATCGGAGTACCGGTGTTGCTCATCTGGCAGACTGCTGAGGGTCGGAGCGCGCTCGCGCGGCACGGTTTGCGCGGACCATAGAAGGCGCGTGCGATCTGCGGGCCACAACACTGAAATTGATGGTGGCCAGGGGCGGAATCGAACCACCGACGCGCGTTTTTCAGTCCTGATGCCAAAGCGAGCTAAGTCACGGAAATGACGGCGAAAATCTCGATCACGATGTCCAATATTTCTCCGAGATGCCGATAGCTGAGCTTCGGTCCGAGATCCTGGTTCCGCACGCGCCGCGCCGGTCGATGTGGACTGCGCGGTACCGAACCGAGCGAGTGGCCGAGATTAGACCCGCGGCGGTCCGTCGATCTCCCCGTAAGCGGCCGCTGAGACCCTGAAATCCGGCGTTCGCACGGCTGCGTTGCCTGAGACGGGTTCTTCGGGGCATTCTCCAGCGACCTGCACACACGAGCCAGAGGCGCGCATTGGGGGGAGAGTCGCCCAAGCCGGTGAGCACACCGACCGGAGCGGTGTTCCTGAGCTACGCCTCACAAGATGCCGACGCTGCTCGGCGGATCTGCGATGCGCTTCGGATATCGGGCATCGAGGTCTGGTTTGACCAGAGCGAGCTGCAGGGCGGAGACGCTTGGGACCGTCGGATCAGAGAGCAGATCCATGAGTGCCGGCTCTTCATTCCCATTGTCTCGGCGAACAGCGAAGCGCGGGTTGAGGGCTATTTCAGGCGCGAATGGAAGTTCGCGGCCGACCGGACGCACGACCTGTCGGAGCGGGTGGCATTCCTTGTCCCGGTCGTCATCGACTCAACCTCCGAGGTGAAAGCCGACGTTCCCGACGCATTTCGCCACGTTCAGTGGACGCGATTGCCGGGTGGGGACACGTCATCGGCATTCGTCGAACGCGTAACTCGCCTGCTGTCGCCTGAGGCCTCGTTTGCGCGAGCAATGCCAGCTTCCCTCCCGAGCTCCACGACAGCGCAGGCACCCAGGCATTCAGTCGCTGCGATCTCGTGGTCTAAGTCCGCGTTGTGGGCCTTGGGTTTTGTGGCTGCCTTGGCACTCGCGTACTTCGTCATCGACAAACTCTGGATCTCGAAACGCACCTCTGCGGCTCAGCTCCATGCGTGGGCCGCTCCGGAGGCGAGGTCACACGAAAATGCGGTCCCGCCCACTGCGGCGGAGTTCAAGCCGCCACCGCACTCCATCGCCGTGCTCCCGTTCGTGAACATGAGTGGGGACAAGGAACAGGAGTACTTTTCCGACGGCCTCTCCCAGGAACTACTTAACTCACTCGCCCGCATCAACGAATTGCAGGTCGCCGCGCGCACGTCCGCCTTTGCGTTCAAAGGGAAAGACACGGACATCGGCACGATTGCCCGCAAATTGAATGTGGGCGCAATCCTCGAGGGAAGCGTTCGGCGCTCTGGCCATACGGTCCGCGTAACCGTACAGCTCAACAATGCCGTCACGGGTTTCCACCTATGGTCCGAGACGTACGACAGAAACCTTGGCGACGTGTTGCAGCTGGAGACCGAAATTGCGAATGCCGTAGTCAATGCCCTCAAGGTCACCCTGCTCGGCGACGTCGCAGCGAAGGTCGAGCTCGGCGGTACACGTGACCCTGCCGCGTTCGATGCGTACCTTCGTGCGTCGAAGGCGTTTCTATCAAGAGGCGAATCAAAGGATATTCCGCGCGCGATCGATGCCTACAGCGAGGCGATACGACTTGACGGGCAATATGCGCTCGCATACACGTACCGATCGCTCGCCCGCACTACCTACGCGTCGGAGCAGCCTGCGGCTGTGGCGCGCAAAGGCTTTGAACAGGCTCAAGAGGATGCACGCCGCGCAATCGCCCTCGCTCCGGCACTGGCAGAGGCGCACCAGGCGCTTGGATATGTGCTGGAGAACGGAACTCTCGATTTCGTGCGGGCGCGTGAAGCGTACGACCGCGCGATGGCGCTCGCGCCGGGCAATGCGACCGTACTGCTCGGGAGCAGCGAGTTTGGTGCCTCCATTGGGCACTTCGATGCCGCCATCACCGCTGCGCGCCGCGCGGTCATGCTGGACCCGCTGGATCGGCGCAGCCATTCGATCCTTGGCCGGGCACTGTATGGCGCTCGGCGATATGGGGAGGCGGCGGATGCTCAAGCGGAAGCCATCCGCGTTAATCCAGACTTCAAGTCGGCTTATGGGGAACGGGGGCTCGCGTTCTACGGTCTCGGGGATCTCGAGAAAGCGCGCGCCTCCTGCGAGACGATGCGAGATGATTGGTTAAGTCAGCAGTGTCTGGCGGTGGTATACGACAAACTTGGACGACACGTCGAGGCGGAGGCTGAACTCGCGAAAATGAAAGCAGCACAGGGCGATTCCTTAGCCTATCAGTACGCCACGATCTACGCGCAGTGGGGCGATCGCGGGAAGGCGCTCGAGTCGCTCGACACCGCGATGCGCTTGCGTGACCCCGGGCTCGTGCTCCTGAAGACCGATCCACTCTTCGATCCATTACGTAACGAGCCGCGCTTCCAGGCGCTCGAGCGGGAATTGAAGTTTCCGAATTGATTGCGCCTGACGCACTGCCGCACGGCCAGATTGCCCCATGAGCCAAGTTTCGGCTCGGTTGCGCGTATATCTTGATAGGGCTCGCTTTGGGGTTGCCCGCCAGGTCCAACCATGGCGCAACAACGGTGCTCAAGATCTACTCTGCTCGGCGCCACGGTCGCCGTGCTCATTGCCGGTGAAGCGGTAACGGGAGCGCCAGCGCCGGCTCCCCCGACCGCCGCGGCCGCCGTCCCCGTCCCCGCACCCTCACCGGCTGTAGCACTTGGAACTCCGCTCTTCGCGGTGGTCAACGGCGACGGTAAGGTCGTGAACTTCGCCTGGTGGGCGGTCAAGGGCGCGACCATCGGCTACGAGCTGTTGAGAACGACAGACCCGCAAGTAGCACCCGTGACCATCGTGACGGTTCCGATGGGTACGCTGGGTGCGACCGATCCGCACCCGGGAACGACCGGGATGTACTATCAACTCGTTGCCGTCGGTCCCGGCGGTCTCAGGTCGCCAAGCGCCTGGAAGTTCGTGAACACACCCACGGTGACAAGCGTCACGGCAAGCGGCGCTGACGTCCTGGTTGCCTGGTCCACACTTCAGCCAGCTCCCGCGGGGTATGAGATCTGGAGGACGCCGGATCCGTTACGAGCGCCTGCCAGGGTCGGCAGCGTCCCCGCAGGTACAACGACCTTTACCGACAAGCAGGCGGCGACCAATGGGAATTTCTATCAAGTAGTCGCACTCGGAGGCGGCGTACGCGCCGCAAGCGCGTTTTATCCTTTCAATCTATCCGGCGCGCCGCTCACCGCCGCAGCAGGTCCCAACGTTGCACCCGTAGTGTCGCCCCAGCCGGGTGCGGTGCCCGGCGGAGCACCAGCCAATCTCTCGGCACCGACGCTTGGCACGGCGCCGATACCCGTCACGAGCCCGACAACGGCGGCAAGTTCGGCACTCCCGCAGACCCCGGCCAAAACATCGGCTCTCGCTCCGACCCCCCCGCCGGTGTCGTCGGCTACGCCCTCGCCCGTCTGCAGCCATGCTCCAGTGCCTCCGCCCGCCCTCCCGCATGTCGGGTACCCTCCCTACAACGTGTATATCGACGCGAACGTGATGATGGGCGGAATCTGCTCCGATCCCGCCTCGGCCGGCGACTGCTTTTTGCGGCAAGCGGCAGCCTACTATCAGGCAGTCGATGTAATAGACAGCTCGTTCGACCCGAACGACCCGAACGCTTTCTATGGGGACCCCTTTAGTACGGACCCGAGCAAGCGCACGCCCTCGCTTTTGAATCACTTCACACCCGAGCGGGGGACCTTCGAGCAGTGGCTCAGCTATTGGGGATTCAGTGCTGACAACACTGCACCTGTCAGCGGAGAGCTCCGCGCGCAGTACTTTAACAACGGCGACTTGCAGTACGGCCGCGACATGCACTGCCGCAGTCAGACGTTTCCCGTGCGCGCTTCGAAGGTGGCCCTCCCGAACAAGGCGGTGGCCGGCGCTTCCCAGCCGCTGGGCGATGCGGTGGGCTATGCCTGCTATGTGATCAACTCGAGTAACTCGAGCCATCCGGGCCCGCTCAACGATTCCTACTGGTACGCCGCGAATCGCTGCCCCGGTCATCGTCCGGAGTGCGATGCGACCGATCCGCTGCTGAGCATTATCAGCCGGCCGTGGCTCAATTCGGGGCGGATCATCGTAGCGATGGAGGTGATCGCGACTCCGGTCTCCGGAGGTTGGCAGTTCGGGGATGTTTCGTTCATTGCCTACGCATCATCAGGCGCGGGGGTGAATGGCCAACCGAATTTGGTGGCGTTCATGCTGGACAGTCAGGAAGAACCGCCTCCCGGCGCGGTCGCGGCCGGTTGGCAAAAACCGATTCCAGGTGCCTGCATGGCCTGTCATGGCGGTCGTTATCAGCCCGCGACTGCCAACTCACCCGCGCGGGTCATCGGCGCTAATTTCCTCCCCTTCGACACCAGTTCCGAGCTGTTCCGGAGTGATAAGCCGGCAATTACGGAAACTGCACAGCGCGACGTCATTCGGCAGCTGAACGCCCTCGTTCAGAAGACGCAGCCGCCTCAGCGGGCGATATCGGACCTGATCAGCGGCTGGTATGCGTGGTGTGGCGGAGTCGGCAAACCGGGATGTTATTCCGACCCGGTGAATCATCCGTTCATTCCGGGTGACCCGTCGCTGTGCTCCAGTGGGACGTTCTGCAGAACGACCTGCGATGCCAATCGGCCCGCCTCTGAGCAGACCTGTGGCTGGTGGACGGGTCAGCCGGTCAATTCATCCCAGAAGAGTGGCTTCAACATCAAGCAATTCTATTCGGAAGTCGCAGCGCCCCTGTGCCGGACGTGTCACGTGGCACTCGCCGATCGATTCAACGTGCAGGATTTCGATGAGTGGAAGTCGCGCGCATACGATCCCGTGGAAACGGCACGCACGATGCCATTCGCCGAGGTGCCGTACCTCAAGTTCGCCAGGAATATGAAGGGTCCGAGCAACATCGGCGCCAGGGATTTCTTCGATTATTTCTTTGCGAGCAGCGGCACCGGGAGCCCGCGCCAACAATGCCTGGCGCAGTGCAGCTCAGCTCAGGCCTGCTGTACCTCAAGCTGCGACAGCAGCTGCGGCAAGCTCGGCGCGTCCTGCACCTCGAGTCCGCAGGTGCAAAGCTGCAAAAACCAGTGCGCCGCATCCCAGTCACAGTGTCAGAGTGCCTGCCCGGCGTTCTAACTGGTGCGCATGGCTACCGAGACTGAATCGCATGATCAGCGGAGGTTGCAAGATCAACCTCAGCACCGTGTTCGCAGGCCAAAACGTCGGCATCAAGCAGATCGCCGACCACGTGTGGCTGGTGAGCTTCATGCAGTACGATCTGGGCTTCTTCGATCACGAGACGGACCGGGTCACCGGCGCCGAAAACCCCTTCGGCGCAAAAGTGTTACCTATGTGCCCGGAATAAACTGTTACCTATCTGGTCAGAATGAACCTAACATTGATGGTGGCCAGGGGCGGAATCGAACCACCGACACGCGGATTTTCAGTCCGCTGCTCTACCAACTGAGCTACCTGGCCGCCGGGGACTGGAAGGGCGCGTATTAGACCGGCCTGCGGGGCAGGTCGTCAAGCAAGCGCCCGTTCTAAATCGTTGATTCCCTTATCATGAGCGCTGCGCCGCGCCCTCGCGCCCGGCCGCGCCGATGAGGATGTCCTGCGGAGCGACTCATGAACGAACAGCGCGCCACTGAGTGCGATGCTGGTGCAGTGTTGGGGCAGGCATGCCGGTGGTGAGCGCGGGACTACTCCTCTATCGCCGGCGCGGCGCTCGCGCCGAGGTGTTCCTCGTTCACCCGGGAGGACCCTACTGGGCCGCAAAGGACGCGGGCGCCTGGTCGGTGCCGAAGGGTCTCGTCCACCCCGGGGAAGAGGAGCTCGACTGCGCGCGGCGCGAGTTCCGCGAAGAGACCGGCTTCGATGCCGGCGGCGTGGGCCGCGAGCGTGATCTCGGATCCTCGCGCCAGCCGAGCGGCAAGCGTATCCATGTGTGGGCGGTGGAGGGTGACCTCGATCCCGCGGAGCTGGTCAGCAATCTCTTCGAAATCGAGTGGCCGCCCGGATCCGGCCGGCGTGCGCGGTTTCCCGAAGTCGACCGCGGCGGCTGGTTCGACGAGCGGCAGGCGCTCCTCAAGATCGCCCCGGGTCAGCGCCCGATCCTCGAGACGTTCTTCTCCAACCCCGGCTGACGGCCCGCGGCGCTCTCGCCCGGGCGAGAGAGGTGCGTGCCAGCCGCCGGAAGCGTCCGGCGCGCTCCGGCAGATGGATTCCGGAAAGCGCGACGGGGACGAGAATCCCTCCCCGCAGATCGCTTACCCCCCTGGACCGCGATCCACTGCGCCGGAGCGTTGACACATGAGTGAGAGCAACCGTCGTCTCGGCATCACGCTCGCCACGCTCGTGGCATTCATCGCCCTCATATCACTCCTCGCGGCCTTGACGGCCTGAGGCGGGGCTTGAACCCTGACCCCCGAGTCCCGCCGGAGCGGGCACGCCGGAGCGCAAGCATCAGCTCGGGCCTAAGCTGTTGATTTCCAGCATGAAGATCCGGCCCGGCGAGACCGCCTGCCGCCGGCCGGAGGCGACGGGCACGCCCTCGGGACCGCCGCCGCTCTCCCTTAAGATAGAGACTGTCTCGGGCCTCCTGAGATCGGTTCCCCGGCGCGCTAAACTTGCGGGTCTGCCTGAAAAAGCCTCCCGAGGACCGAGCCGCATGAGCGTGAATGTTGCCCTGCTGGAGCCCCAGAGCCCGCCCCCCTGCACCGAGGAGCTGACCCGGGTCAACGAATCCCTCGAGCGTCGCGAGCGGCTGCTCACCGCCTCTGCGAAGGCGAGCCGCAGGCTGCTCGAGGCGCCGGACGTGCGGGCCGCGATTCCCGGAGTGCTGGGCATCCTCGGCGAGGCGGCGCATGTCGACCGGGTGAACCTCATGGAGGCGCGCACCGGCCCGAACGGCGAGCGGCTGCTCGTGGTGGTGAGCGAGTGGACGGCCGAGGGTGTGGTGCCGCATCTCGGGGACCCGGTGAGCTGCGAGTGCGACGAGCGCAAGTTTTCGGCCGTGTGCGCGGAGCTGCGCGCCGGGCGCAGCGTGTGCTTCAGCTGCAACGGGGTCGGGGACGGCGCCTCGCCTGACGGCTTCCAGGGCATCGGCACTCAGACCAAGGCGATCGTGCCGGTGTTCGTCGGCGGCGAATTCATCGGCGTGGTCGGTTTCGACAATACCCGCCAGCGCCGCGCCATCGATGCCGCGGAGCTCGCCGCGCTCGAAACCGCCGCCGGCGTGATCGGCGCGGCCCTGCATCGCGAGCGCCTGGTCGATGACGTGCGCCACGAGCGCGAGCATGCGACCGAGGAGCGCTTCACCGAGCTCGCCAAGGCAAACGCGGTGATCCGCGGCAATCTCGAGCGCCTCGCCGGCGAGACGGACCTGCACAGTTTCATGGGTCACATGCTGCTCGAGGCGACGCGCCAGTTCGATGCGGTATCGGGGGCGGTGATCGTGCTCAAGGACTCGGTGCAGGAGTGGCGCATCATCGCCCACGTGCGCGAGGGGCAGCTCGCCGAGCCGGAGTACGCCACCAGGATCCCCGTCGCCGGCTCGACCTTCACGCAGCGGGTCGGGCACCTGCGCGAGCCCATGTACCTGGAGGTTGCGCGCCAGCAGGAGGAAGTCTGGCCCGGCGTGCTCGCCTTTCATCAGCGCGAGGGCGCGGTCGGCACGGTGATCTATCCGCTGGTGTTCGGGGCACGCAGCGTCGGCTTCTTCATCCTCAGCTTCCGCCGCGGTGCCGCCGACGTGCAAAGGAGCGAGCTGCTGGTCGCGCTCGCGCAGCAGGCGACGCTCGCGGTACAGCTGACGCGCCTGGCCTACTCGGCCAAGGAAGCCGCCGTGCTCATGGAACGCACGCGCATCGGCCAGGAGATCCACGACGGCCTGGCGCAGGCCTTCACGGGAATCCTCATGCAGCTCGGGGCGCTCGAGGAGTTCCCCTCCTGCAAGAAGCGCAACTCTGAACTGGCCGTCACGCTGACGCGTATCCGCGACCTGGCGCGCGACGGGCTCGCCGAGGCACGGCGTTCGGTCATGGCGCTGCGGCTCGACCAGACGCGGCGCACCGGTCTCGAGAGCGCGCTGCGCCAGCTCGCCGAGCGCTCCACGGTCCCGGGCGGGGTCACCTGCACCTTCGACGGTGGCGGCGTCACCACCGGGCTGCGTCCCGAGCACGAGCACGAACTGCTGCGTATCGCGCAGGAAGCCGTGAGCAACGCGGTCCGGCACGCGCACCCGCACACCGTGCGCATCACGATGGAGGACGAGGCCTCGCACTGGACCATGGCGATCGCCGACGACGGCGTCGGCATGGAGGAGCGCCCCGAGCTCTACGCCCGTCAGGGCTTCGGGCTCTCCAGCATGCGCCAGCGGGCCGGGGCCATCGGCGGCGAGTGGCAGATCGCGAGCGAGCGGGGCGCGGGCACCCGCGTCAGCGTGCGGTTGACGAAACGAGCCTCCTAGTGGCTGCCGTGGTCAAATCGAGGATCAGCGTCGTGCTCGCCGATGATCACCCGGTGGTACGCGACGGCCTCGCTGCCATGGTCAACCAGCAACCGGACATGGAAGTGGTCGCCGAGGCGGGCGACGGCGACGAGGCGATCGCCTGCTACGAGCGGAATCGTCCGGATGTGCTGGTGCTCGACCTGCGCATGCCCAAGCGCGACGGCGTGGCGGTGGTGCAGCGGGTGCTCGAGATCAATCCCAAGGCGCGCATCCTCATCATGACGACCTACGACGGCGACGAGGACATCTTCCAGTGCCTCTCGCAGGGCGCCAAGGGCTACCTGCTGAAGGACGCGCCGCGGCAGGAAATCCTCTCGGCGATTCGCGCGGTGAGCGAGGACCGCCCCTACACCTCGACCACGGTCGCCGCCAAGGCGCTGCAGCGCATGGCCAAGCCCAGCCTCACCCAGCGCGAGCTCGACGTGCTGCAGCTCGTGGCCCAGGGTCGCAGCAACAAGGACATCGCCCGGCGGCTGTCGATCACCGAGGGCACCGCCAAGACCCACGTCAAGGCGATCCTCACCAAGCTCGATGCCATCAGCCGCACCGAGGCGGTCGCGGTGGCCCACAAGCGCGGCCTCATTCACCTGTGAGCTGAGCCGGTAGGGAGCCCGCGAGGTGCGGCCTCAGCCGCCCTGCGGCGGGCGGTAATCCGGCGGCGCCTGCGAGCCGGTGCCGAAGAAGAATTTCTCCATCTCCGCCTCGAGGAACCGGCGTGCCTTGGGCTCGATCGGTGTCAGGCGATACTCGTTGATGAGCGTCGTCTGGTGCTGCAGCCACCGCCCCCAGCCTTCCTTCGACACGCTGTCGTAGATGCGCCGCCCGAGCTCCCCGGGATGCGGCGGCCGATCGAGCCCCGGCGCCTCGCGCTTGAGCACCACACACTGCACCATGCGTGACACGGCGTTCCTTACGTCTACGGATCCTTCGCCTCCGGCGCCGCGAGCAGCGGCTCCCCCGCCAGGCGCCCGAGCAGCGTGCTGATCGGCGCGGGCAGGCCGATGCGGGCCGGATGGCGCACGTTATACCAGAGGCCTCCACCCTCAGCCACGCGCGGCGCAGCGCCGCTGCAGCGCGCGAGCAGCGGGGTGATGAGGAGGTTGAAGTGCGTGAAGGCATGCTCCACGGTGCCGAGTGGCTGCGGCTCGACGGCACCCGCCCCGAGCGACTGGCGGAGGTACGCGCGCGCCGCGCTGGCGGTGTCGCATTCCGGCAGGCCCCACAGCCCCCCCCACACGCCGCTCTCCGGCCG
>DASSQU010000202.1:0-2981 GCA_035702325.1 Steroidobacteraceae bacterium | reverse complement strand
GCCGATCAGCACCGCGAGCGGATGCACGAAGGCCCGCGGGTCGACGACCGGGATGAATCCCTCGAAGGCATAGGCCGGCATTGCTTCAACCCCGCGTCTTGCCGAGCAGCGCGCGCACCCGCGCGCGGAACTCCTCCGACTCGAGCAGCGCGCCGAAGATGCGCGCCTCCGCCTCGATGCGCGCCAGCAGCTCGGCAGGCTCGCCCCGCAGCAGCCGCTTGGTGGCCCGGAGCGGCTCGGCGGGCTGTCCGGCGAGGGCCGCGGCGAGCGAGCGCGCCTCCGTCATGAGCGCCCCCTCCTCCACCACCCGGTTGACGAGCCCGAGCTCGAGCGCGCGCGCGGCATCGACCGGCGCGCCGAGATAGAGCAGCTCCGCGGCGCGCTGCTGACCCACGAGCCGCGGCAGCAGCAGCGAGCTGCCCGCTTCGGGCACGAGCCCGAGTGACACGAAGGGCAGCGAGAGCTGCGTGCCGCGCGCGGCCACCACCAGGTCGCAGTGCAGCAGCATCGTGACGCCGATGCCGACGGTGGCGCCGTGCACCGCGGCGAGCAGGGGCTTCTCGAAGGTGGCGAGCGTGCGCAGCAGCCTCATCACCGGGTGCGCGCCGTCGAATCGCGGGCCGCCGACGAAGTCGTTGAGATCGTTGCCGGCGCAGAAGCTCGGCCCCTCGCCGGAGATGAGCACCACGCGCACGGCCGGGTCGGCCTGCGCCGCGGCGAGCGCCTGGCTAAGCGCCTGGTACATGGCGAAGGTGATGGCGTTGCGCTTGGCGGGGCGGTTGAAGCGCAGCTCGCACACCCCGTCGGCGCCCGTCCTGACGAGCTCGGCGGTCATGGCGGGAGCTTGCCGAGTGCGCCCCCGGGGCGCAACTGCCCGGCAGGGCCGGCCGCGGCCGGGCTGCGCCCTACTTCGGCAGCTCCGCGATGGGGAGCGGGTGCGCGAGGTGGAAGCCCTGCGCGAAATCGACGCCGATGCGCCTGAGCTCCTCCAGCACCGCCTCGCTCTCGACGCACTCGGCCACGGTCGCAATGCCGAGCGCCCGGCCCACCTTGCTGATCGCCTCGACCATGCTGCGGTTGACCGGGTCCTGGGCGATGTGGCTGATGAACTGGCCGTCGATCTTGAGGTAGTCGACCGGGAGCGTCTTCAGGTACACGAACGACGACAGCCCGGTGCCGAAGTCGTCGAGCGAGAACTTGCAGCCGCGGCCCTTGAGCTCGCTCATCAGATAGCGGGCGTTGGAGAGGCTGGTGACCGCCGCGGTCTCGGTAATCTCGAAGCACAGCGCCGCGGCGATCTGCGGGTCGCCGACGGTCTGCAGCACGAAGTCGACGAACGACTGCTCGTTGAGCGAGGTGCCGGAGAGATTCACCGCGAGCAGCGGCAGAGCCTCGCCGCGCCGGCGCCGCTGATCGAGCTGCTCGATCGCGCGGGTCACCACCCAGCGGTCGATGACCGACATGACGTTGTAGCGCTCGGCCGCCGGGATGAACTCCGACGGCGGCACCAGCTCCCCGCCGTCGTCGCGCAGCCGCACCGTGAGCTCGTGGAAGCCGCGCGCCGCGCTCGCGCCGAGCGCGACGATCGGCTGGAAGAAGAGCTCGAGCCGGTCGTCTTCCACCGCGCGCGTGACGCGCGATACCCATTGCATCTCGCGATGGCGGTTCGAGACCCCGTCCGCCTCGTACACGTGGATGCGGTTGCGGCCGGCGTCCTTGGCGGCATAGCAGGCGATGTCGGCGGCGCTCATCACGCTGGTGACGTTCTCGGTCTCGGCGCGGATCTGCACGATGCCGATGCTCGCGCCGACCGAGAGCGTGCTGGCGCCCCACACGAAGCGGAAGTCGCGGATCGCCTGGCGGACATTCTCGGCGATGCGGGTGGCCTGCTCGCGCGTGCAGCCCTCGAGCAGCACCCCGAACTCGTCTCCGCCGAGGCGCGCGATGGTGTCCGAAGTGCGCACCCGCGTCTGCAGCAGTCCCGTGAGGTCGCGCAGCAGCCGGTCGCCCGCCTGGTGGCCGCAGGTGTCGTTCACCACCTTGAACTGGTCGAGGTCGACGTAGAGCACCGCGTGGCGCTGCCCCTGCCCGCGGGCGCTCTCCAGCTGCCGGGCGAGCATCGCCTCGAACTGGCGCCGGTTCGCGAGCTCGGTGAGCGTGTCGTGGGTGGCCTGCCAGGAAAGGCTTTCCTCGGCGTCGCGGCGCGCGGCGATGTCGGCCAGCAGCCGCACCACCACGTCGGCGAGCTTCCAGAGCGCGCCCCGCTCGCCGCCCGAGAGCACCTTGGGCCGCTCGTCGAGGACCGACAGCGTGCCGATGACCCCGCCCGTCTCGGTGACGAGCGGCACGCCCGAATAGAAGCGGATGCGCGGGGCCCGGATGACCAGCGGGTCGTCGTGGAACCGCAGGTCGAAGTGGGCGTCGCTCACCTCGAGCGGCGCGCCCGCGTGCAGGACCTCGCAGCAGAAACGGCTGTCGCGCGGGAGCGCGAGGAGCGCGAGGCCGCCCACCTCGGCGATGGCGCGGTGCTCCCGGCCATCGGACAGCGTGATGGTGGCGTACGCGGCGCCGCAGAGCTGGGCGGCCAGCTCGGCGATCTCGCCGAACACGCCGTCGGCGGCCTCGGTGGCCGGGGTGCTTCGGGTCTGGGCTGGGGTCCCCGCCAGCGGGGACAGGATCGGACCATTCATCGCGCCTCCGCGCTCGGGAATCACGAGCTTGGTCGGCGCGGGCGCGCGGCGCTTACGGGCCCGAGCGAAAACGCTTCGACGCTTCCTTCAGGAACCGCAGCTGGACCTCGAAGTTCTCGCACGCGAGGCAATCGCGCAGGTGCTGGCGCAGCGCCTCCTGCTCGGGCGCGGTGAGCGCGCGCTCGTTCGCCACCGACAGCAGCCAGGAGGCCTGGCGGCAGTTCAGCTCGTCGTCAGCGGCCATGGGCGGGCTCATGGCCGAACCACGACTTCTCCAGGCACGCGCGCAAG
>DASSQU010000201.1:0-5720 GCA_035702325.1 Steroidobacteraceae bacterium | reverse complement strand
AGTTCCGCGAGATCGTCGAGCCGATCATCGGGCAGCCGGTGACGGTGCCGCAGTCGCTGGCGCGCCTGTTTGCGCGCCCGGTCCACTGTGTTGAAATCGACGCCACGCTGGAGGCGCTGCGGGGCGCACTCCCGCGGGGAGGGGACTGACGGGTGGACGAGCTCGCTAAGCTGACGCCGGCTGCCTGGCTGCTGATCGTGCCGGCGCTCGCGCTGGGCTTCGCGCTGTGGTGGACCTGGCGCTGGTACAGCCGTTACCGGGCGCGCAAGGCGCTGCGCGCCGCGGTCACCGCCGGCGCGGCCGATCACCTCGTCGATTCGCTGGTGCCCGACGGCATGGGCGGAGGGTTCCACGTCGATTACCTGCTGCTCACCCTGCGCGGCGTGGTGGTGATCGACCTGCGGGACGTGCGCGGCAACATCTTCGGCGGCGACCAGATGGCCGAGTGGACCGTCATGGACGGGGCACGCCGCTTCACTTTCACCAACCCGCAAAGCGCCCTGTACGACCGCATCGCGGCGGTCAAGGCGGTCGCCGGCGACGTGCCGGTCGAGGGGCGCATCGTGTTCACCCGGCGCGGCAAGTTCCCCAAGGGCCTGCCCAAGTGGACGCTGATGCTCGATGCGCTGCGCGCCGAGTTCCCCGCTCCCGAACAGCTGCAATCCGAGGCTTTCGCGCCGCTCACCGCGGGCTGGCGGCGGCTCAAGGCGGCGGTGAAGCCGAGCTACATGGCCCACATGCAAGTGCGCTGAAGGCACGTGCGCTGCGGGCCTCGGCCACGCGGCGCCTCAGGAGAGCGTGGCGGCGTGATCGGCGAGCACCAGCGACACGCAGGCGGTGAGCTTCTTCGCGTAGTCGATGTGCAGGAACTCGTTCGGGCCGTGGGCGTTGGCATGGGGCCCGAGCACCCCGGTGATGAAGAACTGGGTAGCGGGGAAACGCTCGCCCAGCATGCCCATGAAGGGGATCGTGCCGCCGCAGCCCATGTGCACCGCCTCGCGCCCGTAGACCGCCCGCGAGGCGCGGGTGATCGACTGCTCGAGCCAGGGAGCGAAGGGCGGGGCGTTCCAGCCGCCGTTGGCCGAATCCGCCACGAACCGCACCGCGGCCCCGCAGGGTGGATCGCCCTCGAGCGCCGCGCGTACCGCCTGCGCGGCGCGCCCGGCATCGCAGGTGGGCGGGGTGCGCAGCGACAGCTTCACCGCGAGCTGCGGCAGCAGCACGTTGCCCGCGGATGCGACCGGCGGCAGGCCGTCGGCGCCGGTGACCGCGAGCGTACCGCGCCAGGTGTTGTTGATGATGAGCTCGGTCGGGTCGTTCGCGACCGGGTGCACCCCCGCGACCCACGGCAGCCGTCCGGCAACCTCATCCCCGAGCACCTGCGCGGCCGCCGCCGCCTGGGCGCGCCGGTCCTTCGGCAGCCCGACGTGCAGCTCATCGAGCAGCAGATCGCCGCTGACCGGGTCTTCGATGCGCGCGAGCAGCTGCTCGAGGATGCGAAACGGCGTCGGCGCGATGCCGGTCGCCATGCCCGAATGCACCCCTTCGGTGAGCACGCGGATCTCGAGCGTGCCGACCAGGTTGCCGCGCAGCGAGGTGGTGCACCACACCTGCTGGTAGTTGCCGCACTCGGCATCCAGGCACACGACCAGCGAGGGGTCACCGAGCGCCGGGCCGAGCGCGGCGAGATGCGCCGGCAGATCCTCGCTGCCGCTCTCCTCGCAGGCCTCGATGAGCACCACGCACCGCGGCAGGCGCACCCGCTGCGCCCTGAGGGCCGCGATCGCGGTCACCGAGCTGAACACCGCGTAGCCGTCGTCGGCGGCGCCCCGGCCGTAGAGCCGGCCGTCGCGCAGCACCGGCTCCCAGGGACCGAGGCCCGGCAGCCAGCCGGTGAACTCTGGCTGCTTGTCGAGGTGGCCGTAGAGCAGCACGCACCCCGGCAGCTCCCCGGGGACCTCGAGCAGCAGCAGCGGCGTGCGCCCCGGCAGGCGGCGCACCTCCACGCGTATCCCGGGGAGCGGCTGCGTGCGGCACCACGCGGCCATGAGCTGCACGGCCGCTTCCATGTGGCCGTGCGCTTCCCATTGCGGGTCGAACAGCGGCGACTTGTTGGGGATGCGCACGTAGGCAGTCAGCCGGTCGATGATCGACCGGTCCCAGGTGCCGTCGATGTGGCTGCGCAGCTGTGTCAGGTCCATGGACTGAAAACCTCGTGTCAGTGGGTCAGTCACCCGTATCGGGCCCGCCGTCCGGGTCCGCCGGCAGGGAGAAGAGTGCGCGCGCCGCCGCGGTGCTCGAGCGCGCCAGCGCCTCGAGCGGCTCGCCGCGGGCGCGGGCCACCGCCGCCGCCACGTGCGGCAGGTACGCCGGCTCGTTGCGCCGGGCGGCGGGCTTAGCCGGGAGATCGCGGGGCAGGAGGTACGGCCCGTCGGTCTCGAGCAGCAGCCGCGGGGCGGGAATCGCGCGCACCAGCTCGGGGAGATGGGCGCCGCGCCGCTCGTCGCAGATCCAGCCGGTGATGCCGATCGCGAGTCCCAGTCCGAGGTAGCAGTGCAGCTCCTCGGCGCCGCCGGTGAAGCAATGTGCGACCCCCGCATGACGCGCGCCGTGCTCGCGCAGGATGGCGAGGAAGTCGTCGTGCGCGGCGCGCTGATGCAGGAATACGGGTTTGCCGATCCCGGCGGCGAGCTCGAGCTGGCGGTGGAAAGCCTGCCGCTGCGCGGCCCGCGGCGAGAAATCCCGGAAGTAGTCGAGCCCGCATTCCCCCACCGCCACCACCTCGCGCTGCCGGGCGAGCCCGGCGAGCTCGCTCGCGCGCTCCGCGGTGAGCTCGCTCGCATGATGGGGGTGAACGCCGGCGGTGGCAAACAGGCGCCCGGGATGGCGCCGTGCCAGCTCCTGCGCGCGCACGCTCCCCGCGAGCGTGGCTCCCGTGACCACCATCTGCACGACGCCGGCGGCCTGGGCACGCGCCATCACCGCATCGCGGTCGGCGTCGTAGCTGTCGTGGCCGAGGTTGATGCCGATGTCGATGAGCGGCGGGGGCCGGACGGCGGTGGCGGGGCGAACGGATTCGGTACTATCTTGGCGCATGCGCGCGAGCATTCTACTGCCGGCCGTTGCAGCGCTGGGCGCGGCGCCGGCGCTGGCCGGCACCACGGACATCGTCTGGCGCGACTTCGAGAGCCGCATCCAGTACGGCTACTACACCGAGGATGCACGCTCGCTGCAGAACCTCACCGCCGTGATCGCCGCGGACGAGTCGCACGGGCGCATGCACGGCTACTACGCGGGCTTACTGGCGTGGCGCCGGGCACAGCTCGCGGCCGCCGTGCCGGCCGGCGCCGGGGACTCGGCGGCGCAGCTCTCCGACCGCTGCGTCGACAGCCTGGATGATGCACTCGGCGCCTCCCGCGAGTTTGCCGAGGGCCTGGCGCTGCGGGCCACCTGCCGGCTGGCCCCGGTCGAGCTCGCCGGCAGGCACGGACCGCTCGCGGCACGCCGCGGCGGCCAGGAGCTCGAGGAGGCCCTGCGCCTGGCGCCGGCCAACCCGCGGGTGCTGTTGCTCGTCGGCCTGAGCGATTACCAGCTGCCGCCGGCGCTCGGCGGCAACAAGGAGCGTGCGCTCACCCGGCTGCGCGCCGCGGTGGCGGCGTTCGAGGCCGAGCGGCGCGGCACCGAGCGCCTGCCTGGCTGGGGCGCGGCGGAGGCCTACTTCTACCTGGCACGCGACCTGCTCGATCATGCCGATCCGGTCGGAGCGCGCGATGCGCTCGAGCGTGCGCTGCTGATCGCGCCGGAGTTCGCCGCGGCACAGCGCCTGATGGTGAAGATCACCGGCGGCTGAGCCGCGCCGAGACCGGGTGCGCGGCTGTGATATCGTTGCGCGCTTTTCCCGAGGGACAGCGGTGGCTCCGGAGACCGACAAGCGACGGCTGCTCGATGAGCTGCGGATCGAGCGGGGCGGCGAGTCGGGGCCGCTGCCGCGGCGGGCCTGGTGGATCGGCGCGGCGGCGGCGGCGGTCGCCGCGCTCATCGCGGCAGTGCTGCTGCTGCGCAGCGGGAACGCGCAGTTCGACGTGCAGGCCGCGACCGCCGAGCCCCCGGCGAGCGCCGGCGGCGCGGCCGCGATCCTGCAGGCGACCGGATACGTTACCGCGCGCCGCGAGGCCACGGTATCCACGCAGATCACCGGCACCCTGACTCAGGTGCTGATCGAGGAAGGCGAGCACGTGAAACAGGGGCAGATACTGGCACGCCTCGAGGACACCGCGCAGCGCGCCGCGCTCGATCAGGCGCGCGCGCAGCTGCAGGCCTCTGCCGCCGTGCTGCAACAGTACCAGGCGCAGCTCGGCCAGGCGCGCCGCGACCTGGTGCGCGATGAGGACCTGGTGGTGCGCCAGCTGGTCTCCGAGCAGGCGCTCGAGACCGCGCGCACCCAGGTCGAGTCGCTCACCGCCCAGGTCGAATCGCAGCGCCGGCAGGTGCAGCTCGCGCAGGCCGGCGTCGCGGGGGCGCAGGTGCAGCTCGACTACACCACGGTGCGGGCGCCGTTCCCGGGGGTGATCATCGCCAAGGCGGCGCAGCCCGGGGAGATCGTCTCGCCGATCTCGGCCGGCGGGGGCTTCACGCGCACCGGCATCGGCACCATCGTCGACATGGACTCGCTCGAGATCGAGGTCGACGTCAACGAGGCGTACATCAACCGGGTCGAGCCCGGGCAGCGTGCCGAGGCGGTGCTCGATGCCTACCCGAACTGGAGCATTCCCGCGCACGTGATCGCCATCATCCCGACAGCCGACCGCAGCAAGGCGACCGTCAAGGTGCGGGTGGCGATCGAGCAGAAGGATCCGCGCATCCTGCCCGACATGGGCGTGCGGGTGTCGTTCCTCGAGGAGCAGCGCGCGGCGGGTGCGCCGCCGGGGCCGGCGCCGGGCGGCGTGCTGGTGCCCGGCACCGCCGTGGTCGAGCGTGCCGGCAAGCCGGTCGTGTTCGCCATCGAGGGCGAGCGGGCGCGCGTGCGGGCGGTGACACCGGGTCAGAACTATGGAGACCTGCGGCTGGTCGAGGGGCTCCCGGGCGGGACGCGCGTGGTGCGCGCGCCGCCGGCCGCCCTGAGCGACGGCGCACGCGTCGCGGTCGCCAAACCCTGAAGCAGGGGACAAGCGTGGACACACTGGTCGTAACCCGCAACCTGAGCAAGGTCTACCGGCGCGGCCGCGAGCGGCTCGAAGTGCTGCATCACGTCGATCTCGACATCGCCAGCGGCGACTTTCTCGCGCTCATGGGGCCGTCGGGCTCGGGCAAGACGACGCTGCTCAACCTGATCGGCGGCCTCGACTCCCCCACCGAGGGCACGATCGAGGTGGGGGGCAGGCGCATCGACACGCTGGGCGAGGGGGCGCTCGCGCGCTGGCGCGCCGCCCACGTCGGCTTCGTGTTCCAGTTCTATAACCTGCTGCCGATGCTCACGGCGCGCCGCAACGTGGAGCTGCCGCTGCTGCTGACGCGCCTGTCGGCGGCGACCCGCCGCCGCAACGCCGGCATCGCTCTCGAGCTGGTCGGGCTCGGGGACCGCGCGGGCCACAAGCCGGGCGAGCTCTCCGGCGGGCAGCAGCAGCGCGTCGCGATCGCGCGCGCGATCGTCTCCGACCCGACGCTGCTGGTGTGCGACGAGCCGACCGGGGATCTCGACCGCCAGTCGGCGGCGGAGATCC
>DASSQU010000200.1:0-2061 GCA_035702325.1 Steroidobacteraceae bacterium | reverse complement strand
GCATGCGCGTCTGGTAGTCCTCGGCCATCGCCTGCACCGGCCCGCGCGCGAACAGCTCGAGCGCGTAGGGCAGCAGCGCCGCCTTGCGGCGGAACCTCAGCATCTGGCGGAACGCGAACAGCCGCGCCGCCTCGCGCGCCTGCGCCTGCGGAATCTTCAGGTACCGCTTGAGCCAGTGCTCATCGAGCAGCACGTTCTCGAACAGCGCCGAGATGGAGCGGTTCACCGCGTTGTCGCCCAGCCGCCGCTCGAGCAGCGGCGTCGTGCGCGCGGCGTACGCACGGTGCAGCCCGCGGCCGAACGCGCGCAGCAGCTCGGCATACCCCTCGAAGCCCGCACGCGGCACCACCACCAGGCGCAGCTGGTCGGGCACCTGCAGCTCGGCCACGAACGCGCCGGTGCGCTTGCCGGGCCGCTCCTCGGAATCGAAGGCGAGGCGCCCTTCCGCGTTCGGATCGAGCCCCAGCTCCGAGAGCCAGCGCGTCGTCGCGGCGAGCAGGTCCTCCTTGCGGAACAGCTCGAGCATCCACGGGGCCTGCGCGGCGCGCTTGGCGTCGTGCAGCTGGCCCTCCTTGATCGTGTCGTCGAGGCGGCGCAGCGCGTACTGCAGCAGGTCCCTCCACGCGTCGGCGGTCTTCTTCAGCACCGCCGCGCTGCTCTCGACGAGCGGGGCCATCGGTACGCCGGTGAGCTCCTCGCGCAGCGCCGCGTAGGACGGCGCCTTGAGCTCCTGCGCCAGCGCGATGGCGGACTCGACGCTTCGCGCCCACGCCGACTGGTTCTCCCACAGCAACCGGCCGGTCTCGTGCTCGAGCGCCGCGCGGCGATCGCGGCTCGGCTCGACGGGCAGGCGCGCCAGGCCTTCGGACAGCGGCAGCGAGCCGTCCACGCCCTTGAGCGGCGCGGCGGCCAGCAGCTGCGCGATGGTCTCGTGCGCGGAGGCCGAGCGCATCTCCTCGAGCGTGTCGCCGAGGAAGTGAAGCAGCAGCTTGAGCCCCAGCTTGCGCGTGCCGTCGGTGCGCGGGCTCGACAACATCTCGCGCACGAACTGAAAGCTCTCGACGCGGGTCAGCTCGGGGAAGTCGCGGTGCAGGGTGGAAACGGGCAGCTCGTGGGTCAACCCGGCCTGGAACCGGTAGAGCAGCATCCCCTTCTCGTAGAGGAAGCCGTCGACCCGCTCGACGAGGACGTTGATGGAGATCTCCATGCCACACTATGAGCGCGCACCTGTGCCCGCGCGTCAACTGCCTCGACACTTACATCGGAGTCTTGCTGCGTGAAGCGCCGCACCTTGACAGCTCCGCGTGACGGGACCCTCGAGGAGCTGCTCGAAGCTCCGCCCGAGGTGATCTCCCGCGGCGGCGCCTACGTCGACGGCCGCCGCTGCCGCGACCCCAAAGCCCGGGTGAAAAAGGGCGCGCTGCTCGTCGCCGTCCTCGAGGACTCCGGCCGGCCTCCGCCGACGAACGCCAGCGAGCCGCTGCGCGTGCTGTTCGAGGACGACGACGTCATCGCGGTCGACAAGCCTGCCGGCCTGCTCACCCAGCCCGGCCCCGGCGGAGGCGTCAGCCTGCTCGAGCTCGTCTCCCAGCACCTCGGCCGCGAAGCCGGCCTCGTGCACCGGCTCGATCGCGAAACCTCGGGTGTCGTGGTGTTCGGCAAGCACAAGCGCGCGACGTCCATGCTCGCGGCCGCCTTTCGCGACGGCACGGCCAAGAAGCAGTACGTCGCCATCGTCTCCGCCGAGCTGCCCGAGCGCGGAGAGATCGATCTGCCGCTCTCGCGCGATCCCTCCCGCCCCGGCCGCTGGCGCGCCACCCGCAAGGCCAACGGCGTGCCCGCGCTCACCCGGTACGAGACGAAGCGCTCCGGCGCGTACACCGTCGTTACGCTCTTTCCCGAAACCGGGCGCACCCACCAGCTGCGCGCACACCTGACTGCGCTCGGCGCTCCCATTGTCGGCGACCGTTTGTACGGTGGCGCGAGCGGGGCCCGCTGTTTGCTTCATGCCCGGTCGCTCACCATCGCCGGCCGCACCATCGAAGCGCCCCTGCCACCTGA
>DASSQU010000199.1:0-7472 GCA_035702325.1 Steroidobacteraceae bacterium | reverse complement strand
GCACACCGCTGCCGGCCCCATAGGCGAGCTGCCACCGCGCGATTGCGTACTAGCCTGATGGCTTGGAAGCAGGCGGCTTCCTCCAGGTCACCGTGTCGCCATTTTGCAGGCCGAGCTTCGCAGCCTCGCCGCCTTTCAGCTCGAGCACCGCGGCCACCGGCGTATCCGAGCTCAGCGTCTGCAGCGACAGCGGCACAGCACGCTGGATGATCTTGG
Source organism: Steroidobacteraceae bacterium (assembly GCA_035702325.1). Taxonomy (GTDB): domain Bacteria; phylum Pseudomonadota; class Gammaproteobacteria; order Steroidobacterales; family Steroidobacteraceae; genus 13-2-20CM-66-19. The sequence continues at coordinate 7,256 of DASSQU010000199.1, read as the reverse complement.
TGATGCGACCGTGCTCGTCGATGAACAGCATGTCGAGCTCGATGTAGGTGTTCTTCATCCACATGTTTTCCACACGCGGCGGCCGGAACGGAAATACCATGCCGCGCGAGGCCGGCAGATCGCGCACGAACATCAATCCCTGCTCGGCACGCTGCGCGGTATCGGCCACCCACACGTCGAAGCGGTAGCGATGCGCCGCCTGGCCGCGGGCGTGATGGACGATCTCGAGCGAGGCACGCGGGAAGGTCGCCAGATCGAGCGGCGCAGGCGACTGGGCCAGGCCCGCGCCGCCGGCGCCGAGGAGCAGCACCGCGCAGGCCGCGCGCGGCAGACGGGCGATCGGCATGGATCTCCTTTATAACGGCTTGTCCGGATCGGCGCCGAACACGGCATTGCCCGCAAAGTCGAAGCGGCTGACCAGGATCCGCTCGCTGTTGTTTATCGTGCTGGCCGGCGAAATGCAAAAGCCGCGGGCGACGACCCGGTACGCGCGCGGTCCGGAGCCGCGCGCGCCGAGCCGCTCCTGGCGCAGCGCATCGACGGTGCAGTGGTCCTCGCCCCGGGTGGTGAACAGCTGTCGCGCGCCCTCGACGATCACGGTGAGATTGGTCGGCAGCGCGCGGCCGCTGCGGCCCTCGCGCACGGCGGCGACCCCGAACACCAGCCGCAGGCGCCGCCCATCCGCGCGCCGCGGTCCGGCGAAACTGAGCCGTATGCCGCTGCTATCGGGGCGCGGCCCGCCGGCGCAGGCGATGTCGGCGTCGTGCCAGTCGAGGTCGAGATTCAGCGCGCCGCGGATGCGCGCCCGCAGGTAACCGTTGCCGGCGGGCAGGCAGCCGCGGGCGGCAGGCGGTGCGGCAGCCGGAGCTGCGGCAGCGGCGCGCGGTGCGGGGAGCTCGATCGGCGCGGTCCGGGGCGCCGGCGCGGCGGCCGTCACCGCCGCCGAGGCGAGAGCGGCCGCTGCGGCCGACGCCCGCAACCCAGCCGACCCGGTGCGTAGCATGCGGCGCAGTGTAGCGCGCCGCGGGTCAGGAGCCCGGCTTGACCAGCAGCGCCTTGGCGAGACGCGCGTGCGCGCGTGCGATGGCGCGCGCCGCATGCATGGTGACCGTCAGCACCAGCACGCCGAGACCGGCGATGAACAGCGCGCCGATCAGCGTGTGCGGCGAGTGCACGCCCCATTCGTCGATGGTGACCATGTCGACCGGGAAGACCGGCGGCAGCCAGCCGAGGTGGTGACTCAGCAGCACCAGTGGGGCGAGCGCGGCGCGCACGCCGATCGCGAGGCCGCAGACCGCGAAGGTGAAATAGATGATGCCGAGAGGCAGCATGAGCAGGAAATACAGCAGCGTGCTCCAGGTGCGCCCGTCCTGCAGCATGTCGGCGATGCGCCGCAGCCAGCCGGCCGGCGGTCCCGGGTGCACCGGCCGGCGCGGCATGCGCTCGCCCGTCATGGCCTCGAGGAGGCGCCCCTCCCCGAGCGCGATCACCCGGGCGATGGCGATGAAGGCGAGGAAGAACGGTATGCCGATCACGAGCACGGCGAGCCCGGCCGAGAGCGACAGCCCGGTCACGAGGAAGGTGAAGTACACGATGCCGGTCGCGAGGCTCAGCAGCATATAAAAGAGTGAGGTGTAGGCGCGCGGATCGAGGAACACCCCGAAGAAGCGCCGCCAGCCGCCCGCATCGCCCAGCGCAGCCGGCAGGGGAGACTTGAGGGCCGCCTTGACCTTGGCCTCGGTGTCGCGGTACGCGGCGGCGACCTCCTCGGGCGCACCGTAGGTGCTCGCAATGAGCTCGAGGACGTCCGCCTCGGACTTGTCCGGATGCGCAGCCACCTCGGCGCGCAGGTACTCCTCGGCGTCGTAGAGCGCGTCCTGTATCAGCGCGGGATCCTGCCCCTCGAGGGCGGCGCGCAGCTGCCGGAGGTAGTCATCGATCGAGCGGGGGGCGTGAGGACTCATGAGGCGATCCCTTCGATGAAACGATCGACGAAGCTGCGCGTCTGGCGCCAGATGCCGCTCCACTCGCGCAGCAGCGCGCGGCCCTCGTCGGTGATGCGGTAGTAGCGGCGTGGAGGCCCGGAGTAGGAGGGCACGACCCGGCTGGTGAGCAGTCCGCCGGCGGCCAGCGTGCGCAGCACGGGGTAGATGGTGCCCTCCTTGAAGAGCGGCTCCCCATCACTCGCCTTCTGCAGACGTTTGGCGATCTCGTAGCCGTAGAGGTCCTCGGCGCTGCGGTCGAGCACGCTGAGCAGCACCAGCGCCACGAGACCGGCGTTGAGCTCCTTCTGAAACTTCCGTGCCTGGCTATCATCCACCTGATACTATTATTAACTGACTAGTATTATACGTCAAGTAATATTAGTTAGTTACCAAGCTAGAATGGCTTGGCCGGGCCGCTGGCGATGCCGGGGCACCAGCGTTTGGGCTGTTAGACTTCGCGGCTTGCGCTGAAGCCGCAGGCAGGTGATGAGAAACTCGCTCCTCGAAGTCACCCCGGTCATTCCCGGGGACCTCGCGCGCCTTCCGGAGCTGGCCAGCAACCTGTTCTTCAGCTGGCATCGACCCACGCGCGCACTCTTCGAGGACCTCGACCCCGAGCTGTGGAAGCAGACCGGCGGCAACCCCCGCCTCATGCTGCGCTGCCTCGGACAGGAAACGCTCGAGCGGGCGGCGCGCGAGCCGGCCTACCTCGAGCGCTACCGTGACGCGCTCGAGACGCTCGATACCTACGTGCGCGGCGGGCACGCCCCGGGTGCGGACCAGCCGCTGATCGGCTATTTCTGCGCCGAGTACGGGTTTCACGAGAGTTTCCCGATCTACTCCGGCGGCCTCGGCGTCCTCGCGGGCGATTACTGCAAGGCCGCGAGCGACGAGTCGGCGAGCTTCGTCGCGGTAGGCCTGCTCTACGAGCAGGGCTACTTCACGCAGACGATCGACAACGACGGCGTGCAGCACGCCGAGTACCGCGAGCACGATCCCCGCGACCTGCCGGTCGAGCCGGTGCGCCGGCCTTCCGGCGAGTGGCTCAGGGTCGGCGTGCGCATCGCCGGGCGCGAGGTGGTCACGCGTGTCTGGAAGGCCCGCGCCGGGCGCGTGCCGGTCTACCTGCTCGACACCAACGGCGCCGAGAACGCGCCCTCGGACCGCGACATCACCCATCGCCTCTACGGCGGCGACGAATCGACGCGCGTGCGCCAGGAGATGGTGCTCGGCATCGGTGGCGTGCGCGCGCTGCGCGCCCTCGGCGTCCGGCCGGCGGTCTGGCACCTCAACGAGGGCCACGCGGCCTTCCTGATCCTCGAGCTGCTGCGCGAGCACGTGAACGACGGCCTGCCGGCGGCTGCGGCGCTCGAAGCCGTTGCCGCCGAATGCGTGTTCACGACGCACACGCCGGTGGCGGCCGGGCACGACGCCTTCGGGACCGAGCTGATCGTCGCCCACTTCGGCGACTACATCCGCGAGCTGGGCCTGAGCGTCGAGCGCTTCCTCGAGCTCGCCCGCGCCCCGTCCGCCCCGCACCTGTTCAACATGACGCGCCTCGCGCTCAACGGCACGCGGCACGTGAACGGCGTCAGCCGCATCCACGGCGGCGTATCGGCCCGGCTGTGCGCGGATCAGTGGCCGGAAGTGCGCCCCGAGGACAACCCGGTCGGCTTCGTGACCAACGGCGTGCACGTGCCGACCTTCCTGCACCAGTCGTGGAGCGACTTCTTCGATCGCGAGCTCGGACCCGAGTGGCGCGAGCGGCTGCGCGATCCCGCCTACTGGGGCGCGCTCGAGCAGGTACCCGACGAGCGCTACTGGGCGACCGCCCAGGAGGTGAAGTCGCGCATGCTGGCGAGCGTCCGCGAGCGGCTGCAGCGTGAGTACGAGCGCAAGGGACTGTCCCCGGCGCAGCTGCGCCACGTCACGCGCTTTCTCGATCCGCAGCAGCCCAAGGTGCTGACGCTGGGATTCGCGCGGCGCTTCGCCACCTACAAGCGCGCCTCGCTGCTGCTGCGCGACCAGGCGCGCCTGGCGCGGCTCATCAGCAACCCCGAGCGCCCGGTGGTGCTGCTGATTGCCGGCAAGGCACATCCGGCCGACGAGCCGGCCAAGCAGGTGCTGCGCGAGATCCACCAGCTCATGATGAGCGCCGAGTTCATGGGGCGCGTGGTGCTGCTCGAGGACTACGATCTGCAGCTCGGGCGCAGCCTGGTGTCCGGGGTGGACGTGTGGCTCAACAACCCCATCGCACCCCTCGAGGCAAGCGGCACTTCGGGCATCAAGGCGGCGATCAACGGCCGGCTGAACCTGAGCATCCTCGACGGCTGGTGGGCGGAGGGCTGGATGAACGACAACGGCTGGGGCATCCCGCCGGCGAGCGTGGCCGATCCCGTGCGGCGCGACGCGCTCGAGGCCGGCCTGATCCTCGATACGATCGCCGAGGAGGTGCTGCCGCTGTACTACGCGCGCAACGCCGGCGGCTACTCGGCCGAGTGGGTGAGGCGCAGCAAGCGAGCCATGAGCACCGTGATTCCGCGCTTCAACAGCCGGCGCATGCTCTTCGACTACTCCCACGGGCTTTACGAGCCGGCGATCGCCCAGTACCGGCGGCTCGCCGCCCACGATTTCACCGGGGCGCGCACGCTGGCGGAGTGGAAGCAGCGCGTCCGCGCCGCCTGGCCGAAAGTAAGCCTCAAGCTGCTCACCGACTCACCGCGGGACCTGCCGCGTGGCGAGCGGCTGCGCCTGCGGATTGCGGCGGCGCTCAACGGGCTCGCCCCCGCCGACGTACGCGTCGAGTTCGTGGCGCGCCGGCTGCTGCCGGAGGGCGACCGCACGCCCCCGGCGCTGTCCTCCTACGGTCAGCCGGAGCGCGGCGGTCTGTGGCAGGCGGCGCTCACCGCCGCCGACGAGCTCGATCAGGACGGCGCGACGCTGTTTGCGCTCGACGTCGAGCCGACGGGCTGTGGTCAGTTCCACACCGAGGTCCGCATCTATCCCTGGCACGAGCTGCTCACCCACCCGTACGAGCTCGGCCTGATGAAGTGGCTGTGAGGCGCAGGCACTCCGCGGTTGCGTCCGCGGCGCACCTTGCGCTGTAGTACCGGCCATGTCCCGGCAGCCCGCGCGCGCCTCGTCCGGTCGCTACGTGAGCCGTCTCACCGGCGGCACGCTCGCGGTCATCATGGCGGGCGGGCGCGGCGAGCGGCTGCGCGACCTCACAGCGCACCGCTGCAAGCCCGCCACGCCCTTCGGCGGCAAGTTCCGCATCATCGACTTCGTGCTTTCGAACTGCGTCAATTCCGGCATCCGCCAGATCTCCATCCTCACCCAGTACAAGGCGCAATCGCTGATCCAGCACGTGCAGCACGGCTGGAGCTATCTGCGCGGCGAATTCGGCGAGTTCGTCGAGGTGGTTCCGGCGCAGCAGCAGCTCGGCCCGCTGTGGTACCGCGGCACCGCCGACGCCGTGCACCAGAACATCGAGCTGATCGCCTCTCACCGGCCCAAGCACGTGCTGATCCTCGCCGGCGACCACATCTACAAGATGGACTACGGGCCGATGATCGCCTATCACGTCGAGAAGGGCGCCGACATCACCGTCGGAGTGGTCGAGGTGCCTGCGGATCAGTCGCGGCACTACGGAGTGCTCACGGCCACGGAGTGGAACCGGGTGACGCGTTTCCTGGAGAAGCCCGCGGCGCCCGAGCCGCTGCCGGGCCGGCCCGACACGATCCTCGCCTCCATGGGCATCTACGTGTTCAACATGCGACTGCTGGAGGAGCTGCTGGCGGCGGACGCCGACAGCGAGTCCTCGGCCCACGACTTCGGCAGGAACATCCTGCCGGATGCGATCGGCAGCGGCCGCCAGGTGTTCGCCTATCCGTTCCAGGACGTGCAGACCCGCGCCCAGAGCTACTGGCGGGACGTCGGTACGCTCGATGCCTACTTCGACGCCAACCTCGAGCTGGTGCACGTACGTCCCGAGCTCAACATCTACGACCAGGACTGGCCCATCTGGACCTACCAGGTGCAGCAGCCGCCGGCCAAGTTCATCCTCGACGAGGAGGGACGCCGCGGCATGGCGGTGAACTCCATGGTCTCCGGCGGCTGCATCATCTCCGGCGCCGTGGTGCGCGAGTCGCTGCTGTTCTCCAACGTGCGCGTCGAGGAGCGCAGCAGCATCCAGCGCACGGTGGTGCTGCCGCACGCCGCGGTCGGCCGCGGCTGCACCATCTCCGGCGCCATCATCGACGAGGGCTGCGAGGTTCCGGACGGCATGTCGATCGGGCTCGACCGGGCCCTCGATGCACGCCGCTTCCACGTGACCGAGAACGGCGTGGTGCTGGTCACGGCCGACATGCTGCGCAACCTGCGCGCTCCGACGGGCGACCGGACATGACCGCCGCCGCGCGCCTGCCGGTAATCCTGCTGTGGCACATGCACCAGCCGCAGTACCGCGATGCGGTCAGCGGACAGTACGCGCTTCCCTGGACCTACCTGCACGCCATCAAGGACTACACCGACATGGCGGCGCACCTCGAGGCAAACCCCGCAGCGCGTGCCGTGGTCAACTTCACGCCGCTGCTCATCGAGCAGCTCGAGGACATCGCCGCGCGCGTGACTGCGCATCTGAAGAGCGGCGCGCCGCTGCCCGACCCGGTGCTGGCGCTGCTCGGCCCCGGCCCGCTGCCGACCGACCCCGGCGTGCGCCTTGCGCTGCTGCGCGCCTGCCTGCGCGCGCAGCGCCAGCAGATGATCGAGCGCTTCGGACCGTATCTCGAGCTCGCCACGCTCGCCGAGACGCTCGCCACACCCGAGCGGGTCGCGTACGCCTCGGATCAGTTCATCCACGATCTCGCCGTCTGGTATCACCTCGCCTGGCTCGGCGAGACGGTGCGGCGCTCCGACCCGCTCGCCGCGCAGCTCACCGAGCGCGGACGGGACTACACCGCCGCGCAGCGCCGTGAGCTGCTCGCTCTGATCGGGTCGCTGGTGGGGCAGGTGGTGCCGCGCTACCGGCGGCTGCGCGAGCGCGGGCAGTGCGAGCTGTCCGTCACCCCGTACGCGCATCCGATCCTGCCGCTGCTGCTCGATTTCGGCTGCGCCCGCGATGCGATGCCGGAGGTCGCGCTGCCGCAGCATCCGGCCTATCCGGGCGGCGCCGCCCGCGCCGCCTGGCACGTCGAGGAGGCGCAGCGGATCTTCAGCCGCGCATTCGGCGTCGCCGCCACCGGCTGCTGGCCCGCCGAGGGGGCCGTCAGT
>DASSQU010000198.1:0-3314 GCA_035702325.1 Steroidobacteraceae bacterium | reverse complement strand
ATCGCCAACCTAGCCATGGCGAGCTTGCGCTATTTGCCGCAAGGTACCTTGCCGCCCATTGTGATGAAGTTCGATGCCTCGAGCCTGCCGGTGTGCCTGGTGACGCTGAAGGGCGCGGGCCTCAACGAGGCCAAGCTGCGCGACGTCGGTCAGTACGACGTACGCAACCAGATCGCCAACGTCCCGGGAGCGTCGGTGCCGCAGCCCTTCGGCGGGCGCTACCGCCAGATCATGGTGTACGTCGACCCGCTGAAGCTGCAGGCGCATCAGCTGAGCGTCATGGACGTGGTACGCACCGTCAACGACGCCAACCTGATCCTGCCGGCCGGCGACGTGAAGATCGGGCCCTACGACTACAACCTCTACGCCAACAGTCAGGTCGACGCCATGGCGGACATCAACCGCCTGCCGCTGAAGACCGTGGGCGCGGCCTCGGTGCTGGTGGCGGACGTCGGCCATGCGGAGGACGCGGCGCAGATTCAGTACAACATCGTACGCGTCGACGGCCAGCCGTCGGTGTACCTGCCGGTGCTCAAGCAGGGTGGCGATGCCAACACCATCTCGGTCGTGGACGGGATCAAGGACGCGGTGGCGCACCTGCTCGACGTGCCGAAGCAGCTGATCACCAGGGTGGTGTTCGATCAGTCGCAGTTCGTGCGCAGCGCCATCGACAACCTGATCCACGAGGGCGCGATCGGGCTGGCGCTGACGGCGGTCATGATCCTGCTGTTTCTCGGCAGCATGCGCGCGACCGCCGCGGTGTTCCTGTCGATCCCGCTGTCGGCGCTCGCGACGTTCTGCGCGCTGGCGCTCGGCGGCGGCACCATCAACGTCATGATCCTGGGCGGCCTCGCGCTCGCCTTCTCGCGCCTGATCGACAACTCGGTGGTGGTGCTGGAGAACATCTTCCGCCACATGGAGACGGTCGGCGAGCCGCCGCCGGTCGCCGCCGAGCACGGCGGCGCCGAAGTGGCGCTCGCGGTGCTGGCCGCGACGCTCACCACGGCGATCGTGTTCTTCCCGGTCATCTTCCTCTACGGCGTCAGCCGCTTCCTGTTCGTGGCGCTGGCGCTCGCGGTCGTGCTGTCGCTCATCGCCTCGTACTTCGTGGCGATGACGGTCGTGCCGCTGTTCTGCGCCAAGCTGATCGGCGGGCACGGTCACGCGGCCGGCGGGCCCGCGGAGCGCCCGAGCCGCGGCGACGCCGGCGCGGCGCCGGCTCACGGCTCCGAAGGCAGGCTCGGCGCGTGGGCGCGGCGCTTCAATGCAGGCTTCAACCGCCGCTTCAGCGCCATGCTCGACCGCTACGAGCAGTCGCTGGCGTGGGCGCTCAGGCGTCCGGGGCTGACGGTGCTCGCCATCACCGGGGTCTTCGCCGTCAGCCTCGGGCTCTACCCGCTGGTCGGCAAGGCCTACTTCCCGCGCACCGACCCCGGCCAGTTCGTGATCAACCTGAAGGCTCCCACCGGTACGCGGCTCGAGATAACCGCCAGACTGGTCGAGCAGGTGGAGGAAATCGTGCGCGGGGTCGTGCCGGCGAAGGAGCTGAAGATCCTGGTGTCGAACATCGGCACGACTCCGGGATTCTCCTCGATCTATACGCCGAACTCAGGTCCCCACACCGCGTTCGTGCAGGTCGGGCTCGAGGACCGTCGCAGCCGCAGCAGCTTCGAGTACATGCGGCTGGTGCGGCGCGAGGTGCGCACGCGGCTGCCGCAGCTCACCACCTACTTTCAGACCGGCGGGCTGGTCGATGCCATCCTCAACCTCGGCATGCCCGCCCCGCTCGACGTGCAGGTGAGCGGCACGGACATGAGCGCCGTCCACCAGGTGGCCGTGCGGATCTCGCACCAGGCACGCGCGCTTCCCGGAGTGAGCGACGTGCTGCTGCCGCAGGACATCGACTACCCGGCACTCGAGCTCGACATCGACCGCGTGCGGGCGAGTGAGCTCGGTCTCGACGAGAAGGAGGTTGTCGACAACGTGATCACCGCGCTCACCTCCAACGGCATGATTGCGCCGTCCTACTGGGTCGATCCGAAGAGCGGCAACGACTACATGCTGACCGTGCAGTATCCGGAGAACACCATCCACAGCCTCGCCGACCTGCGCGCGGTGCCGGTGCGCGGCACGCACTCGAGCACGCCGACGCAGCTCGACACGGTGAGCAAGATCCGTCACATCGAGGCGCCCACCGAGGTGGATCACTACCAGCTGCGCCGGGAGATGGACGTGTACGTGGCGCCCTCGGGCGAGGACCTGAGCCGGGTGCTCGCCGGGGTCGAGCGCATCATCCGCGCCACGCCGCTGCCGGAGGGCGTGCGCGTCGCGGTGCGCGGCTCGGCCCAGGCGATGCGCAGCTCCTTCGGCGCCTTCGGCTTCGGACTGCTGCTGTCGACGGTGCTCGTCTACCTGGTCCTGGTCGCCCAGTTCCGGTCGTTCGTCGATCCGTTCCTGATTCTGCTGGCGGTGCCGACCGGGCTCACCGGGGTGCTGCTCACGCTGTTCATCACCGGCACCACGCTCAACATCATGTCGCTGATGGGCGTGGTGATGATGGTCGGCATCGTGGTGTCGAACAGCATCCTGATCGTCGATTTCACCAAACGGCTGCGCCGCGAGGGGCGCGCGCTGCGCGAGGCGGTCTCGCTCGCCTGCCGGGTGCGGCTGCGCCCGGTGCTGATGACTTCGCTCGCCACGCTGATCGGGCTCTTACCCATGGCGTTCAAGCTCGGCACGGGCGCCGAGGCCTATGCACCGCTCGCGCGCACGATCATCGGTGGACTTGCGGTGTCGGTGGTGCTGACGGTGTTCATCGTGCCGGCGGCCTATTACATCGTGCACCGGCGCGAGGAGCAGGTCCCCCTCGCATGAGGCGCGCGCTCCTCATCGCCGCTGCCGGCGCGGTGTGGGCGGCCCGCGCCGCGTGCCAGAACGCACCGACGCCGCCGGTACCGCTCGAGCTGCAGCCGCCTGCCATGACGGCGCCGGGCGGCGTCACCGGCGCCGCCGCGCAGCCGCCCGAGTCCCTGACTCTCGCCGCGGCGCGCGCGCGCGCGCTGCACAATCATCCGGAAGTCGCGGCCGCCAGTTACCGTGCGCTCGCCGCGCAGCAGGTGTTCGTCGAGACCCGCGCGGGCCTGCTGCCGCAGCTGAATCTCTACGGCTCCGCCGTGCATGCCGACTCGGACAACACCCGCCTCATGGCGGGCGGTCTGAATAACCCGAGCGTTTTCAGCCGCAGTGCGCTCGGCGGGGGCCTGAGCCAGCTGGTCACCGACTTCGGCCACACCACCAACCTGGTCGCGAGCTCG
>DASSQU010000197.1:0-2419 GCA_035702325.1 Steroidobacteraceae bacterium | reverse complement strand
CCCGCGCCGTCCGCCGCGGTCCCGGCGCGATCGCCGAGCCGGCCGCGCCCGACACCGGGGTCGATACCCGCGGCATCGACGAGGAAGTGCAGGGACTCAAGAAGGACGTCGTCGATCTCAACCGCGACCTGTTCGTTCTCGAGGAGGAGCTGCTGTATCCGGCCAATACCCAGGTGGCGGTGTTCCTCGCGGTGGACGTCGGTGAGTTCTTCGCGCTGGATTCGGTGCAGCTGAAACTCGATCGCAAGGAAGTGGTCAACTACCTCTATACGCCGCGCGAGGTCGGGGCGCTGCTCAAGGGCGGCGTGCAACGGCTCTACCTCGGCAATCTCAAGGTCGGCCCGCACGAGCTGGTGGCCTTCTTCAGCGGCAAGGGCCCGAACGACCGGCCGTACCGGCGCGGCGCCTCGCTGCGCTTCCAGAAGGGCATCGGGGCGAAGTATCTGGAGCTCAAGATCGACGACCGGCAGAGGAAGCTGCAGCCGGAGTTCGAGATCAAGGACTGGGACTAGCCTCGCCATGTGCCGCCCGCTCGTGCACGCGCTCTCGGCAGCCCTCGCTGCCGCGCCGCTGCTGCTCGGCGCCTGGCCGGCGCTGGCGCGGCACCATGACCCGGAGAAGCTTCCCGAGACCCACATCCGCGACCTGCACTACGGCGATGCGCTCTTCTACTACTACCAGGACGAGGACTTCGAGGCGCTCACGCGGCTCTCGGCCTACGAGCACTGGCATCTCATGCCGCACCACGAGGAGGATGCCCGGCTGCTGATGGGCGGGCTGTACCTCTCGCTCGGCATGCACAACGAGGCGGGCCGCATCTTCGCGGCGTTGCTCACCAACGAGGTGCCGACCGGCGTGCGCAACCGCGCCTGGTTCTACCTGGCGCAGGTGTGGTACGCGCGCGGCTACCTCGACAAGGCGGAGTCGGCGCTGCGCCGCATCAACGGGCGCATGTCCGCCGAGCTCGAATCGCAGAAGGAGCTGCTGTTCGGCAACGTGCTGATCCACCTCGGCAAGTATGACGAGGCCGTCAGGCTGCTGTCGGCGTGGCGTGGCACCACCGGCTGGTCCTCCTACGCGCGCTTCAACCTCGGCGTGGCGCTGGTGCGCGCCGGCCGGCTCGCGGATGCCGACCCGTTCCTCACCGGGGTCGGCACCATGCCGGCGGCCACCGAGGAGCTGCGGGCGCTCAAGGATCGCGCCAACCTCGCGCTCGGCTTCGCCTACCTGCAGGCGAACGAGCCGGCCAAGGCGCGACCGGCGCTCGATCGAGTGAGGCTCGACGGCCCTTACTCGAACAAGGCGCTGCTCGGCACCGGCTGGGCGGACGCCGCCCTCGGTGACTACCAGGGAGCGCTGGTGCCGTGGATGGAGCTGCGCAGCCGCGACCTGCTCGACGCGGCAGTGCAGGAGTCCTACCTCGCGGTGCCTTACGCCTACAGCCGTCTGAATGCCAACGCCGAGGCGGCCCGCTACTACGAGAACGCGGTGCAGTCGTTCGACAGCGAGAACCGCAAGCTGGACGCCGCGATCGCGCGCGTCGAGCAGGGCGACATGCTGAAGACGGTGCTCTCCGGGGATCAGGGTGACGGCCGCTACGGCTGGTTCTGGCAGCTGAAGCGCCTGCCGGACGAGCCCGAGTCACGCTATCTCTACACGGTGCTCGCCGGGCACGATTTCCAGGAGGGGCTGAAGAACTACCGCGACCTCGAGCACCTGAGCGGCACGCTCGATCACTGGAGCGAGAGCATGGACGCCTTCCAGGACATGATCGAGACCCGCGAGCATGCCTACGCCGAGCGGCTGCCGAAGGTGGATTCGCTGCTCGGCTCGGGCGCGGTGGCGCGGCTCGAGCAGCGCGACCTCGATCTCGCCGGGCGGCTGAAGGCGATCGAGGCCCGCCACGACGTGGCGGCCCTGGGCACCGATCGCGAGCGCGACCAGTGGGCACGCGTGCAGCGGCTCGAGGCTGCGGCGACCGGCCTGCCGGACACCCCGGAGAACGCGGCGCTGCGCGAGCAGCTGCGGCTGGTGAAGGGAGTGCTCTACTTCCACCTGAACGACGCCTACAACGCGCGGCTGTGGGAGGAGCACCGCTCGCTCAAGGACCTGAACCTGGCGCTGCACGAGGCGCAGAGCCGCTGGATCCGCGTCGAGCAGGCGCGGCGCGCCATGCCGACCAACACCGGGGACTTCGCCGCACGCGTCGCCGCGCTCAAGGGCCGGATCGACACCCTGCAGACGCGGCTCGCCGCCACCGAGCAGAAGCAGGCCGGGTTCCTGGCGCGCATCGCCGAGCACGAGCTCGCCGACCAGCAGGCGCGGCTCGCGACCTACCAGGTGCAGGCGCGTTTTGCGCTCGGCACCATGTACGACCGCGCCGCCAACGCCGCCGCCGCCGCCGCGCCCAAGGCGCCCG
>DASSQU010000196.1:0-10944 GCA_035702325.1 Steroidobacteraceae bacterium | reverse complement strand
AGGCGAGGCCCGCGGTGAGCGCGCCGTCGCCGATCACCGCCACCACCCGCCGCTCCTCGCCCGCGCGCCTCGCGGCCACCGCCATGCCGAGCGCGGCACTCACCGAGGTGCTCGAGTGGCCGACTCCGAAGGTGTCGTACTCGCTCTCGGCGCGCGAGGGGAAGGGCGCGAGTCCGCCGCCCTGCTTGATGGTGTGCAGCCGGTCGCGCCGCCCGGTGAGCACCTTGTGCGGATAGGCCTGATGGCCCACGTCCCACACCAGGCGGTCGCGGGGCGTGTCGTAGACGTAATGCAGTGCGATCGTGAGCTCGACCGTGCCGAGGCCCGCGGCGAAGTGCCCGCCACGGGTGCTCACGGTGCGGATCAGGAACGCGCGCAGCTCGCGAGCCAGCGCCGGGAGCTTCGCCACCGGGAGGCGGCGCAGGTCCGCGGGGCTCCCGATCGCGGCGAGCAGCGGGAAGGTCTCGGCGGGAGAGCTCATCGTGCCCCGAAGTGTACACGGCGGGTGGCGCGGGTAAGAGAGCGGCGCCGGCGGGGGCGGCGCCCGCCGTACCGCTCGCTCAGCTGTCCCGGTCGACGACGAACCGGGCGAGCGCGGCGAGCGGGGCGGCGCGCGCACCCAGGGGCTCGAGCGCTGCGATGGCGGCATCGCGCAGCTCGGCGGCGCGGGCACGCGAGGCGGCAAGCCCGGCGGTGCTCGGGTAGGTGGGCTTCGCATGCGCGGCGTCGGCGCCGGTCGACTTGCCGAGCCGCGCCGGGTCGCCCGCGACATCGAGGATGTCGTCCTGGATCTGGAAGGCGAGTCCGACCTCCGCCCCGAAGCGCTCGAGCGCCACGAGCTCCGCCCCGCCGGTCACCCCGGCGGCGAGCGCCCCGAGCAGCACGCTCCCCTGGATGAGGGCGCCGGTCTTGCGCCGGTGCATGTCCTCGATCGCCGCGACGGTGAGCGTGCGGCCGACCGCAGCCAGGTCGAGCGCCTGCCCGCCGGCCATGCCGCCGGTGCCGATGGCGGCGGCGAGCACCCGCATCATCCCGAGGCGCAGCTCCGCGGGGGTGCCCGGCATCGGCTCGTCCGCCAGCACCGCGAAGGCGAGCGCCTGCAGCGCATCGCCCACGAGAATCGCCGTGCCTTCGTCGAAGGCCCGATGACAGGTCGGGCGGCCGCGGCGCAGCTCATCGTCGTCCATCGCCGGCAGGTCGTCGTGCACCAGGCTGTAGACGTGGATGAGCTCGACCGCGGCGGCCGGCGCATCGAGCCGCGCGAGCGGCGCGCCGAGCGATTCCCCGGTGAGGTAGACCAGCGTCGGCCGCAGCCGCTTGCCCGCGCCGAGCACGCTGTAGCGCACCGCCGCGCGCAGCCGCTCGGTACCCGAATCGGGCAGGGCCAGCACCCGCTCGAGCACCCCCTCGATGCGCGCCTGGCAGGCAGTGACCCGCGCCGCGAACTCCACCATCACTCGCCCGCGGGCGGCGGTTCGGCCGGAGGCTCCTCGGCGGACTCCTCGTAGGGCTCGATGCGGGGCTCGCCGCTGCGCTTCAGGAGGATCTCGACTTTCTGCTGGGCCGCCTGAAGCGAGGCCTGGCAGTGGCGCGTGAGCGCGACGCCGCGCTCGAAGGCCTTCAGCGCCTCCTCCAGCGGCAGATCGCCGCGCTCGAGCCGCGCGACCAGCTGCTCGAGCTCCTCGAGTGCCTGCTCGAAGTCCGGTGCTTTGCTGTTGCGCGCCAAGTGATGCAGTTCCTCGGGGGTTCCCAGGCTCGCGCGGGGCGCGCAACGTTACACAGGGGCACCGGCCAGGGTCAACGCAACGGTTGACGGCGCTTCCGGTGCGGCGATACAGTCGCACCCCTTCGTTAGACCGAGTCTAAGTGAGGACGCTCATGAATCTCAAAGGCAGCAAGACCGAGAAGAATCTCAAGGACGCATTCGCCGGCGAGTCCCAGGCGAACCGCCGCTACCTGTACTTCGCCCAGAAGGCCGACGTCGAGGGCTTCAACGACGTTTCGGCCGTGTTCCGCTCGACCGCCGAGGGCGAGACCGGTCATGCGCACGGGCACCTCGAGTATCTCGAGGCGGTGGGAGATCCCGCGACCGGTCTGCCGATCGGCGAGACGCGACTGAACCTCAAGGCCGCGATCGCCGGCGAGACGCACGAGTACACCGACATGTATCCGGGGATGGCCAAGGCCGCGCGCGAGGAGGGCTTCAAGGAGATCGCCGACTGGTTCGAGACGCTCGCCAAGGCCGAGCGCTCGCACGCCAACCGTTTCCAGAAGGCACTGGACGCCATCTGACGAGCGGCACGCCCACCACGCCGGGCTTCGCTGCGGGCGCGCGCGAGGGGAGCCTCGAGGCCCCCACGCGCCACCCGCTCGAGTGGCGCGATCCGAAGTTCTACGACGCCGCGGCGCTCGAGCACGAGCTCGCGCGGGTGTTCGACATCTGCCACGGCTGCCGCCGCTGCTTCAGCCTGTGCAACGCCTTTCCGACGCTGTTCGACGCGATCGACGCAGCCCCCGGAGGCGAGCTCGCGGGGGTCGAGAAGAAGGCCTACTGGCAGGTGGTCGATCACTGCTACCTGTGCGACATGTGCTTCAGCACGAAGTGCCCGTACGTGCCGCCGCATCCCTGGAACGTCGACTTCCCGCATCTGATGCTGCGGGCCAAGGCGGTGCGCGCGCGTGCCGGAGGCCTCACGGTGCGCGAGCGCGCGCTCGCCGCCACCGACGTGGTCGGGCGGCTCGCCGGCATTCCGGTGGTGGCCGAGCTGGTGAATGCCGCGAACGCGACGGCGGCGGGAAGGTTGCTTCTGGAGAAGGCGCTCGGGGTCGATCGCACGGCGCCGATCCCGAAGTACCACGCGCGCACCGCCCGCGCCCGCCTCGCGGCGCTCGGCACCACGCGCGCGCCGGCGCCGCGCGTGAGCGCGGCGCGCCCGACCGATGCCACCACCGGCCGGGTGGCGCTCTTTGCCACCTGCTACGGCAACCGCAACGAGCCCTCGCTCGATGAGGATCTGGTGGCGGTCTTCCGCCACAACGGCCTGGAGGTGGTGCTGGTGCCGCAGGAGCGCTGCTGCGGCATGCCGCGGCTCGAGCTCGGCGACCTCGCAGCGGTCGCGAGGCTCAAGGAGTACAACGTTCCGCGCCTCGCCGAGGCGGTGGCGGCGGGCTACGACCTGGTGGCGCCGATTCCCTCCTGCGTGCTGATGTTCAAGCAGGAGCTGCCGCTCATGTACCCGCAGGATCCCGACGTGCAGCGCATCGGCGCGCGCATCTTCGATCCTTTCGAGTATCTGATGCTGCGCCACCGTGCGGGGCTGCTGCGCACCGACTTCCCGCGGTCCCTCGGCAAGGTGAGCTACCACGTGCCCTGCCACCTGCGGGTGCAGAACCTCGGCCTCAAGACCCGCGATGCGCTCAGGCTCGTGCCCGGCACGACGGTCGAGGTGATCGAGCGCTGCTCGGGGCACGACGGCACCTACGGCGTCAAGCGCCGCTTCCGCGCGGCCTCGATGCGCATCGGCGCAGCGGTGGTCGAGCGCGTCGCCGGGGCCGCCTCCGATCACTACGCGAGCGACTGCCCGATGGCGGGGCACCAGATCGAGAGCGGACTCGCCGGGAAGCGCGCGCCCGAGCATCCGCTCACGCTCCTGCGCATGGCCTATGGGATCTAGGCTCGCCCCCGCCGATCTCATGCCGCTCGAGCAGTACGCGCGCGAGCGGGCGGCGTTTCGCGGCCGGGTGCTCGAGCACAAGCGTGCGCGGCAGCTCGCGGTGGGCCCGAACGTGACCTGGTGCTTCGAGGATCGGCTCACGGTGCAGTATCAGATCCAGGAGATGCTGCGCGCCGAGCGCATCTTCGAGCCGGGCGGCATCGCGGACGAGCTCGCCGCCTACAACCCGCTCATTCCGGACGGCCACAACTGGAAGGTGACGCTGCTGATCGAGTTCACCGACGTGGAGGAGCGGCACCGCCAGCTCGCGCTGCTCAAGGGGATCGAGGCGCGCTGCTGGGTGCGGGTCGCCCCTCACGCGCGGGTGTATGCAATCGCCGACGAGGACCTGCCGCGGGAGAACGAGGCGAAGACCTCTGCGGTGCACTTCCTGCGCTTCGAGCTCAGCACCGCGATGATCGCCGCGCTGCGCGCCGGCGCCCAGCTCGCCGCCGGCGTCGATCATGAGCGCTACCGTGCGAGCGTCGACGCGGTGCCGGCGCCGGTGCGCGCGGCGCTGCTCGCCGATCTCGACTGAAGCCCGCGGAACCGGATGAGTCAGTCCTACACCGCTTCCGACATCGAGGTCCTCTCCGGCCTCGAGCCCGTCCGGCGACGGCCGGGCATGTACACCCACACGCAGCGCCCCAATCACCTGGCGCACGAAGTCATCGACAACAGTGTCGATGAGGCGATCGCCGGCTATTGCCGGCGGGTCGACGTGATGCTCCACAAGGACGGTTCGCTCGAGGTTGAGGACGACGGCCGCGGCATGCCGGTCGACATCCATCCGCAGGAGAAGGTGAGCGGCGCGGAGCTGATCCTCACGCGGCTGCACGCCGGCGGCAAGTTCTCCGACAAGAACTACAAGTTCTCCGGCGGCCTGCACGGGGTCGGCGTCTCGGTGGTGAACGCGCTGTCGAAGAACCTCGAATGCTGGATCAGGCGCGGCGGCAAGGAATACAACATCGGCTTCAAGGACGGGAAGGTCTCCTCGAGACTCGAGGAGATCGGCACCGTGGGTGCGCGCAATACCGGCACGCGCCTGCGCTTCTGGCCGGATCCGAAATTCTTCGACTCGGACAAGTTCTCGGTGCCGCAGCTCAAGCACACCCTGAAGGCGAAGGCGGTGCTGTGCCCCGGACTGCGCGTGACCTTCAGGAACGAGGCCAGCGGCGAGCGGGACGAGTGGTTCTACAGCGGCGATCTCGGCGCCTATCTCGTCGAGGAGCTCGGCAAGCAGGAGCGCATTCCCGCCGAGCCCATCACCGGCAGCCGCGAGAGCGACGACGATGCGGTCAACTACGCGCTCGCCTGGGCGCCGGACGCCGAGAGCGCCATCGCCGAGAGCTACGTGAATCTCATCCCCACTCCCGAGGGCGGCACGCACGTCAACGGCCTGCGCGCCGGGGTGGCGCAGGCGGTGCGCGAGTTCTGCGAGTTCCGCAACCTCGTGCCCCGCGGCATCAAGCTCACGCCCGAAGACGTCTGGGACAAGGCGAGCTTCGTGCTGTCGGTGAAGATGCACGAGCCGCAGTTCGCCGGGCAGATGAAGGAGCGCTTGGGCAACCGCGACGCCGCACCGCTGGTCGAGGGCTTCGTGCGCGACTCGCTGGCGCTGTGGCTCAACGGCCATCCGGATAGCGGCGAGCGCATCGCGCAGTTTGCGATCGCCAACGCCCAGGAGCGCGCCCGCGCCGCGCAGCGCGTGGTGCGCAAGCGCCTCACCGCCGGTCCGGCGCTTCCGGGCAAGCTCGCCGACTGCACCAGCCAGGAGCCCAAGCGCTCGGAGCTCTTCCTGGTGGAGGGTGATTCGGCGGGCGGCTCGGCCAAGCAGGCGCGCGACCGGGAGTTCCAGGCCATCATGCCGCTGCGCGGCAAGATCCTGAACACCTGGGAGCTCGACGCCGGCCAGATCGCCGGCAGCCAGGAAGTGCACGACATCAGCGTGGCGCTCGGCATCGAGCCGGGCTCGGCGGATCTTTCCCAGCTGCGCTACCACAAGGTGTGCATCCTCGCCGACGCCGACTCCGACGGGCAGCACATCGCGACGCTGCTGTGCGCGCTGTTCCTGCGGCACTTCCGCCCGCTGGTGGCGCACGGTCACGTGCACGTCGCCATGCCGCCGCTCTACCGCATCGATGCCGGCAAGCAGGTCCTCTATGCGCTCGATGACGCCGAGCTCGAAGCGCTGCTGAAGAAGCTCGAGAAGGAGAACCCGACCAAGCCGAAGCCGACGGTGACGCGCTTCAAGGGCCTCGGCGAGATGAACCCGACGCAGCTGCGCGAGACCACCATCGATCCGCGCACGCGCCGCCTGGTGCAGCTCACCATCGATGCGAAGGACAAGGTGGATCAGCTGATGGACATGCTGCTCGCCAAGAAGCGCGCCGCCGACCGGCGCGAGTGGCTCGAGGCGAAGGGCAACCTCGCGGACGTGCAGGTGTAGTCATGGCGGACGAGAACCAGGAACTGAACTTCGAGGGCGTCGAGCGCCAGCCGCTCGGCAGCTTCACCGAGAAGGCCTACCTCGATTACTCGATGTACGTGATCCTCGACCGGGCGCTGCCGGCGCTCGGCGACGGCCTGAAGCCGGTGCAGCGCCGCATCGTCTACGCCATGAGCGAGCTCGGGCTCTCGGCGCTCTCCAAGCACAAGAAATCCGCCCGCACCGTCGGCGATGTGATCGGCAAGTTCCACCCGCACGGCGATTCCGCCTGCTACGAGGCGATGGTGCTCATGGCGCAGCCCTTCGCCTACCGCTATGCGCTCGTCGACGGTCAGGGCAACTGGGGCTCGCAGGATGACCCCAAGTCCTTCGCCGCCATGCGCTACACCGAGGCGAAGCTCACCCGTTACGCCGAGGTGCTGCTGGCGGAGCTCTCCGACGGCACGGTCGACTGGACCGCGAATTTCGACGGCACGCTGGAGGAGCCGGTGATCCTGCCGGCGCGGCTGCCGAACCTGCTGCTGAACGGCACCTCGGGGATCGCGGTCGGCATGGCGACCGACATCCCGCCGCACAACCTGCGCGAGGTGGCGGCGGCGGCGATACACCTGCTGGAGGAGCCGGAGGCGACCCTCGCCGCGCTCATGAAGCACGTGAAGGGGCCCGACCTGCCGACCGGCGCCGAGATCATCTCCCCGCGCGCGGACCTGAGAGAGTTCTACGACAAGGGAGTCGGCAGCTTCAAGGCGCGCGCCACCTGGGAGATCGAGGACGGCAACGCGGTGATCACGGCGTTCCCCTACCAGGTGTCGCCAACGCGCGTGCAGGAGCAGATCGCCGAGCAGATGCGCGCCAAGAAGCTGCCGATGGTCGATGACCTGCGCGACGAGTCCGATCACGAGAACCCGACGCGCCTGGTCATCGTGCCGCGCTCGAACCGGGTCGATCTGGCGGAGCTGATGAACCACCTGTTCGCGACCACCGACCTCGAGCGCAACTACCGCGTGAACCTCAACATCATCGGCCTCGACGGGCGCCCGCGCGTCATGGGCCTGAGGGAAATCCTCGGCGACTGGCTCGAGTTCCGCACCAGGACGGTGACGCGCCGCCTGCAGTACCGGCTCGGCAAGGTCGCGAAGCGCCTGCACATCCTCGACGGACTGCTGATCGCCTTCCTCAATCTCGACGAGGTGATCCGCATCATCCGCCGCGAGGACGAGCCGAAGCCCGTGCTGATGAAGCGCTTCAAGCTCTCGGACGAGCAGACCGAGGAGATCCTCAACACCCGGCTGCGCCATCTGGCCAAGCTCGAGGAGATGAAGATCCGCGACGAGCAGAAGGCCTTGAGCGCCGAGCGCGGGGAGCTCGAGGCGCTGCTCAGGAGCAAGGCGAAGCTGAAGAAGCTCATCGCCGCCGAAATCCGCGCCGATGCCGACAAGTACGGGGACGAGCGCCGCACCAGGATCATCGAGCGCGAGGCCGCGCAGGCGATCGACGCCACCTCGCTCATCCCCAACGAGCCGGTGACGGTGGTGCTCTCCACCGGGGGCTGGGTGCGCTCGGCCAAGGGCCACGACATCGAGCCGGGTGCGCTCACCTACAAGAGCGGAGACGCGTTCCAGGCGCTCGCCCGCGGGCGGAGCCTGCAGCCGGCGGTGTTCATCGACAGCACCGGACGCACCTACACGCTGCCGGCGCACTCGCTTCCCGGCGCGCGCGGCTACGGCGAGCCGCTCTCCGGCCGGCTCGATCCGCCCGACGGAGCGAAGTTCGCGGGGGTCATGATCGGGGAGCCCGAGGACCTGTGGCTGCTCGCCTCAGATGCGGGCTACGGATTCACCGCGCGCCTCAAGGACCTGCTCAGCGACCGGCGCGCCGGCAAGACCGTGCTCAACGTGCCCGAGAACGCCCAGGTGCTCGCGCCGGCGCCGGTGCCGACACCCGATTCGCTCGTCGCGGTGGTGAGCAGCGAAGGCAAGCTGCTCGCCTTCCCGGTAGGGGAGGTGCCCGAGATGCCGCGCGGCAAGGGCAACAAGCTCTATGACATTCCCGGCAAGAAGGCGCGCGCGCGCACCGAGCTCATGACCGCCGTCGCGGTCGTGCCGCCGAAGGCGAGCCTCGTGCTCTGGTCGGGCGAGCAGAAGAAGACTCTCGGCTGGAACGACCTCCAGGACTATCTCGGCGAGCGCGCACAGCGCGGGGCGGTGCTGAAGCGCGGCTGGCCCCGCAGGATCGCCAGGATGGAGGCGGTCATGCCGACGGCTCCCGCCGGCTGACGCCCGCGCCAGCGCGTGCACAAGCTGTTGATTCTCCTGGGCAGCTAGCATTTCGTTTGCGAATAGGAATGATTCTCATTAGTATTTAAACCGCTGCTGCCAAGGCCCAGCCGTGGGTCCTTAAGTCGCGGGTGCCGATATGTGCCGCTCATTCCTGCTCGCCCTCGCGCTGTGCACCGCCGCCGCTCCGGCAGCGGCCGCCGTCAGTCCGGACCTGCGCCTGTGGGGCTACGGCGAGGTGTACTACGCCGACCCTGTCAACCAGGGTTCACAGGCGACCATGGACCTGGCGCGCGCGGTGCTCGGCATCGGCTACAGGATCGATGAGCTCACCGAGTTCAACTCCGAGTACGAGATCGAGCACGCCGTCAGCTCGGCGGCCGATCCGGGGGAGTTCGAGGTCGAGCAGTTCTACGTCGACCGCAGCCTGAGCGATGCGGTCAGGGTGCGCGCCGGGCTGCTCCTCATGCCGTTCGGCTTCCTCAACGAGCACCACGAGCCGACCAATTTCTACGGCATGCAGCGCAACTTCATCGAGACGCTGATCATTCCGAGCACCTGGCGCGAGGGCGGCTTCAATCTGCACGGCGACAGCGCGGGCGGCTTCGGCTGGAACGTCGGGCTCACCACGGGCTTCGACCTCTCCCGGTGGGACCTGCGGCCGGCGTTCCCGCTCTATCGCAACGCGCTGCAGCTCGAGAACACCGGCAGTGCGCCGTTGCAGGCGGCGCACCAGGAGCTCGCGCTCGCCAACGCACGCCACCTGTCGTCCTACCTGGCGCTCAGCTACTACGGGCTGCCGGGACTGACGCTCGGGGCGGCCGCGAGCACCGGCAAGGCGGTGCCGGCCGGCCCGGGCGATCCACGCGTGACGCTGTGGGAAGCCCACGCGCGCTGGCAGCCGGCCCGGTGGGACTTCGAGGCGCTCTACGCACGCGGCACCATCAGCGACCTGACGGCGGTGAACGCGCTCAATCCGGGCGCGCCCAACCCGATTCCGTCGAGTTTCTACGGCTACCTGCTGCAGGGCGCCTGCCAGCTCTGGGAGCACGGCAGCTACCGGCTGGCGCCGTTCGCGCGTTTCGAGCGCTACGACCTCGGCGCGAGCTTCGAGGGCACGGCCGGCCCCGACATCCCGAGCGGGCCGGTGCCGCTGTCGAGCACGCCCGGAGACCTCGGCGTGTGGCCGCAGGATCATGACCGCGTGTGGACGCTGGGCGCGAACTTCTACATCGGCCCGCACCTGGTGCTGAAGAGCGACTATCAGTGGTTCCGGCAGAACGCCGGCTTCAGGCGCTTCGATCTCGGTCTGGGGGTGGCGTTCTGAGGTGCTGCATGGGGTCGCCTGCAGCGGCCGGCGCCCATCACATCACCACTTCCTCGGGCTCGTTCACGAAGTAGCCCTGGATGTACTGCACGCCGATCTGCCACAGCACCGCCATGGTGTTGGCGTCCTCGACGCGCTCGCCGATCGTCTGGATCGAGCGGCGCTTGGCCGCCTCCACCAGCGCCCGCACGCGCTGCTGCAGCTGCGGATCGCCGGCGAGTCCCTGCACCAGCGCACCGTCGATCTTCACGAAATCGAGCGGCACCGACTCGATCATCCCCGGACTGTCGCGTCCGCCGCCGAAGCTCTCGAGCGCGAAGCGGAAGCCGCGCGTGCGCAGGCCGCCCGCGAGCGCCTGGACCTCGGCGATGTGACTCGCGGCGCTCTCCTCGGTCACCTCGAAGCACAGGCGGCGCGGCTCGGCGCGGCTCGAGCGCAGATGGGTATCGAGCCAGGACAGGAAGGTCTGGTCCCGGGCGGTCTCGCGCGACAGCCGCACGAACAGGCATTCGGTCTTCTTCTGCGAGGCGAACGACAGCGATGCCCCCACCACCCAGCGGTCGATGTTCTTCATGAGATCGTTGCGGGCGGCGGCCGCCATGAACTCCGACGGCAGGACTTCGCGGCCCTGGGGGTCGACCATGCGCACCAGCACGTCGAACATGCCGGGATCGTCACCGCCGAGGCTCGCGATCGGCTGCTGCACCAGGCGGAAGCGGTTCTCCATCAGCGCCGCCTTGATGTGCTTCACCCACACCTTGTCATAGGACTTCACGCGGGCGTCGTTGTCGGCCTGACCGGAGCTCACGGTCTGGTTGCCGCCGCGGGCGCTGCCTTTGCGTGCGCAATCGAGCGCGTCCGCGACCAGCGCATCGAGCACCGGCTCCCCCGGCGGCACCACCGAGAGCCCGACCGTGCAGGTGACGGTGACCGTCTTGTCGCCCACCCGCACCACGTGCTTGTGCACGCGCGCGAGCAACTGCTCGCTCCAGGCGTTGATGTCGTTCTCGTTGCCGCGCTCGAGGAGCACCCCGAACATGACGCCTCCCAGGCGTCCGACGAGCTCCTTGGGATGCACCGACTCGCGCAGCAGCCGGATGAACTCCGCGAGCACCTCCTCGCTGGCGGTGACCCCGACGGTGCGCTCGAGAGCGGCGAATTTGTCGACCCGCACGACCG
>DASSQU010000195.1:0-3111 GCA_035702325.1 Steroidobacteraceae bacterium | reverse complement strand
AGTCCGGGGTGTCGAAGGCGAGGTAAGGCTCGACGAGATGCATCGACAGCCACTCGCCGATGCGCTGCGACGGGGATTCCCTGCGCAGATAGTCCACCGCGCCGCCCCGGTACTTGAAACCCTTGAAGAACACCTGGGGCGCGATGCCGATCAGGACCCGCCCGGTGAACTTCGGATCCGCCGCCAGATCCTCCACGAAGACGAGCGGCGTCGTGCCCTCGAACGAGAGCTGGATCGGGCGCCGCCCGGCGAGGCGCTCCCACACGGGCAGCTGGATATCGAAGAACGGGCGCGAGGAACCGACGATCACCGTGGCATCGCCCTCGCCCGCGTCGATGCGGCGGCGCTGGATCGCCCAGAGCGCATAGTTGTTGCGGATCGCCGGATGCACGCCGAAGTCGCGCCAGTAAGCCTCCCAGCCGCCGAGCAGCAGTGCGAAGACGAGCACCGCACCGGCGAGAATCCTCCCCCACGGCTGCTCGGGCACCGGCCGCAGCGGCACCGGCTGCGCCACCCCGGGTCGGTCGGCGGCGGTCTGGCGCGCGTAGCGATCCTTCGGCGGCTGCGCGGGGTCAGAACTGGAAATAGATGAAGGCACTGCCTTCCCCCTGGGCGGCGACGATGGCGAAGAGCAGCAGACCCCACAACACGCTCACCAGCAGAGCGGGCGCGCGCGCGATTACCGACTCGAGCGTGCGGGCGCGCATCAGCCAGTGCGTGACGAGCATCCCGCCGATGATCACGACCACGGTGAGCAGGCTGAACGTGTCGAGGATCGGCTTGGCGCCGGCGTTCTGGCCGAACATCCCGCGCAGCACCACCCAGGCCTTGCCGAAGGTCTTGGCACGGAAGAACACCCAGGTGACGTTCACCAGCGTGTAGGTGAAGAGCCCGAGCGCGACGAAAGCGACGGGCCCCGGCCGATAGCCTGCGAAGCGCCCGCGCAGGCCACGCTCGGCCGCGAGATACAGGCCGTGCAGGCCCCCCCAGGCGACGAAAGTCCAGTTCGCTCCGTGCCACAGTCCGCCGAGCAGCATGGTCGTCATGAGCGCGGCGTAGGTGCGGTGCGCGCCGTGGCGGTTGCCGCCGAGCGGGATGTAGAGATAGTCGCGCAACCATGAGGACAGCGTGATGTGCCAGCGCCGCCAGAAATCCGAGAAGCCGACCGCGGCGTACGGAAAGCGGAAGTTGTCCGGCATCGCGAACCCGAGCGAGAGCGCCGCCCCGATCGCGGTGGTCGAGTAGCCCGCGAAGTCGCAGAAGATCTGGCCGCTGAAGGCGAGCGTCGCGCCCCACGCATCGAGCGCCCCCGGGATCTTGCTGCCGTCGTAGACGCTCTCGGCGATGTGCGCGAGGAAGCTGTCGGCGAGCACGATCTTGTTGAACAGCCCGATCGTCATCAGTGCGAGCCCGAAACGCAGCTGTTGCGCGGTAGCGCGGCGCGGCGCGGCGAACTGGGGCACGAGCTCGGTGGGGCGCATGATGGGACCGGCCACCAGGTGCGGGAAGAACGTCACGAACAGCGCGTAGTCGAGCAGGTTCTGCGCCGGCAGCGCACGGCGCAGGTACACATCCAGCGTGTACGACATGGTGGCGAAGGTATAGAAGGAGATGCCCACCGGCAGCACGATGTCGTAATGAGCGGGGTGATACGCGATGCCGAGCGCCGACATCACGGCGGTGAAGTTATCGAGCAGGAACTGCCCGTACTTGAAGAAGCCGAGCAGCCCCAGGTTCGCGATCACCGAGAGCAGCATCCAGGCGTGGCGCGCCGTGGGGCGCCTCGCCTTCACCAGCCCCTGGGCGGCGTACCAGTCGACCACGGTCGACACCCACAGCAGGATCACGAACGGCGGGTTCCACGCCGCATAGAACAGGTAGCTCGCGATCAGCAGGTTGATCTTCTTCGTGGTCCAGCCGAGCGGCAGCGAGTGCAGCAACAGCACACAGGCGAAGAACACGACGAACGTGAGCGAATTGAAGACCATGGTCTACCGGCGCCCGCTCTGAAAAATGCGGGTCTGCGGATCCCCCCCTTGGCGCCGCTGCCAGCGCGGCGCGGGATCATGCCGTATCGGCCGACCGCGGCGCAATACCGCCGAACCCACCCCTGCCGCGCAGAACCAGATAGGCGAGCGTGAGGCAGGCAAGAAAGGGGATGCCGAACGCGAGCGTCAGGCGAAACGCCGGCGTGAAGGCGGTGGTCACGAGTACCGCCGCCATGAGCGCTGCGCCGAGGAGCGTGGTGGCGGGGAAACCGGGGATGCGAAAGCGCAGCGGCGCGGCGCCGCTCACCTGGTGCGCGCGGCGGAAGCAGAAGTGGGTGACGAAGATCATCATCCAGGTGAACATGGCGCCGAACGCCGAGATCGCCAGCATGAGGATGAAGGCCGACTGCGGCGCGATCACGCTGAGCACGGTCGCCACCGCGATACCGAGACTCGAGAGCAGCAGCGAGTACAGCGGCACGCCGCGGCGGCTGAGCAGACCCAGGCGCTGCGGCGCGTGGCCGGCACGCGCCAGGCTGAACATCATGCGCGTCGTGACGTACAGCTGGCTGTTCATCGCCGAGAGCGCCGCCACCAGGATGACGAAGTTGAAGACGCCGGCGGCCGCCGGCACGCCGAGGCTGCGCATCACCTTGACGAAGGGGCTCTCGTCGATCCCGGCCTGCGTCCACGGAACGATCGCCAGCACCAGTGCGAGAGTGAGCAGGTAGAAGAGGATCAGCCGCACGACCGTCGAGCGGAACGCCCGCAGCACCGCGATTTCGGGCTGCGCCGCCTCCCCCGCCGCGACCGCGATCATCTCGATGCTGAGGTAGCTGAAGATCGCGACGATCACCGCCGCCCAGGCGCCCCGGATTCCGTGCGGAAAGAAGCCGCCGTGGATCACGTAGTTGTGGAAGCCGACCGCCGCGGCGCCGGCGCCGGTCGCGACCACTAGCGGGACCACACCGAGGATAAACGCGAACGCCGTCATCATGATGGGCCGGAACCGGAGCCTCGCGCCTTCTGTGGCCGCTGCCACCAGGCTCATGCCTTTTCTCTCGTGGTACTCTTTGGCGAACTCCACGATCAGGATCGCGTTCTTGGCGGCCAGGCCCATCAG
>DASSQU010000194.1:0-3687 GCA_035702325.1 Steroidobacteraceae bacterium | reverse complement strand
GCGCCGCCCCCGCCGAGGTCGCGGCCGCCATGGCGGCGCTGCCCGGGATCGGCCCGTGGACCGCGCAGTACGTGGCGCTGCGCGCGCTCGGGGAGCCGGATGCCTTCCCGCACGGCGACCGGGTGCTGCGCCGCATGGCCGCCTCACCGGGCAGGCCGCCGCTGAGCGTCCGCGAGCTCGAACGGCGTGCCCGTCGATGGCAGCCGTGGCGCGGCTACGCGACGATCCATCTGTGGCGCGCAGCCGGCGAGCTCGCGGGCCGGATGCGCGCCGCACCGGCCGTGCGGGTGCGGCCGGCGCACGCGCCGGCGGGCGCGTAACATTCGCAGCATGCGCGCGACCTGCTGGTGCGAGATTGCGAGCCCCGTGGGCACGCTGCTGCTCGCGGGCGACGGGCACGCGTTGCGCGCCGTGCACTTTCAGTCCGGACCGCACCCGTGGCAGGCCCCGCCGCAGTGGCGCCGGGACGCCGCGCCGTTCGCGGCGGTGATCGGCGAGCTCGGGGAGTATTTCGCCGGCGTGCGCCGCGCCTTCGGCGTGCGGCTCGCACCGCAGGGCACGCGCTTCCAGCTCGCGGTGTGGCAGGCGCTGTGCGCCATACCCTACGGCGAGACGGTCTCGTACGCCGAGCTCGCGGCCCGCGTCGGCCGCGCCGGCGCGGCGCGCGCGGTCGGCCTCGCCAACGGCGCGAATCCGCTGCCGATCATCGTGCCCTGCCACCGGGTGATCGGCTCGGACGGCTCGCTCACCGGCTTCGGCGGCGGTCTGCCGATCAAGCGCGCGCTGCTCGCGCTCGAGGGCGCGGCCTGCGTCAGGGACCTGTTCAGCGCGGCCGCCGCGAACGCGCTGACCGACGCCGCCTGAGCGGGGCAGGGCGCCCGCCGCGGCGCACATAATCATCACACCTGTTGACTATCAACAGAATAGTTGATAATAATTCCGGCCATGCATGGCGGGGCGGCGCTGCGGGTGGTTTCACGGGACGGGCGTGCGGTGGGCGCTGCGGACGACGCCGACGATGCCCGGCTCGACCGGGTGTTCGGCGCACTCGGCGACCCGGTCCGGCGCCGCATTCTCGAGCGGCTCGACGGGCAGGCGCTGCTCGTGTCGGAGCTCGCCGCGCCCTTTGCGATCTCGCTGCAGGCGGTCTCGCGCCACATCCAGGTGCTGGTGCGCGCCGGCCTCGTGCAGCAGGAGCGCAGCGGACGCATCAGCCGCTGCAGCCTCGAGGTCGGCCCGCTGTTCGAAGCCGCGGTGTGGCTGAACCGCTATAGCCGGTACTGGCAGGGGCAGTTCGATCTGCTGGCCGCGACGCTCGCCGAGATCGACGCGCGGCGCGCCGGCCCGTCACGGCGCCCCGGCGGGGCCCGCCGCTCGCCGCGGCGGCACAAGTGAGAACGAGGAGAGAGCACAGATGAGCGACCATCGGATCGTTGCGCACGAAGAATGGCTCGCCGCCCGGCGGCGGCTGCTGGCGCGGGAAAAGGAGCTGCAGCGGCTGCGCGATGAGCTCAGCAGCGAGCGCCGGGCACTGCCCTGGGAGCGGGTCGGGAAGTCCTACGTCTTCGAGGGCGAGCGCGGCCGCGAGACGCTCGCCGACCTCTTCGGCGCACACAGCCAGCTGATCGTCTATCACTTCATGTTCGCCCCGGACTGGGACACCGGCTGCAAGAGCTGCTCGTTCTGGGCGGACAACTACAACGGTGTGGTGGCCCACCTCGCGCAGCGTGACACCGCGCTGGTGGCGATCTCCCGCGCCCCCTGGCCCAAGCTCAGGGCGTTCGCCGCGCGCCTCGGCTGGACCTTCAAGTGGGTCTCTTCGGGCAGCGGCGACTTCAACTACGACTACGGAGTCTCCTTCCGCCCCGAGGACGTGGCGCGCGGTGCGGCGAGCTACAACTACGCTCCCTACTCGGGCTCGACCACCGACCTGCCGGGATTCAGCGTGTTCTGCCGGGACGCGTCCGGCGCGATCTTTCATACCTACTCGACTTACGCTCGCGGCCTCGACCCCATGAACGCCGCCTACCAGATGCTCGATCTCGTGCCCAAGGGACGCGACGAAGCCGGCTTGCCTCACTCCATGTCGTGGGTCAGGCTGCACGATCAATACGGCACCTGAGGGGTCGGGGCCGGAGGGACAGCGATGAACTACGCCGCCGGATCGGAAAAACTGCAGGCCTACCGCAGGCAGATCGCCGAGGTGCGCGAGAAGATGCGTGCGACGCAGTCGCAGATCGAGCCGCAGGAGGTCGCCGACTACGAATTCAGCACGCCCGAGGGGCCGGTGCGCCTCTCGCAGCTCTTCGGCAGGCACCGCGATCTCATGGTGGTTCACAACATGGGCACCTCGTGCCCGTACTGCACGCTGTGGGCCGATGGTTACAACGGTATCCACGGGCACGTGAGCAACCGCACGGCGTTCGTGGTTTCCAGCCCCGATTCCCCCGCGGTGCAGCAGAAATTCGCCGCGGGCCGCGGCTGGAAGTTCCCCATGGTGAGCCACGCCGGCAGCAGCTTCGCGGCCGACATGGGCTATCGCTCGGAGCAAGGCCGGTGGCTGCCCGGAATCTCGGTCTTCGCGCGCGCCGGCACGAAGATCGTGCGCGTGTCGGATGCGGCCTGGAGTCCGGGCGATGATTTCTGCACCCTGTGGCATTTCTTCGACCTGCTGCCCGGCGGCGCGGCCGACTGGAAGCCGAAGTTCAGCTACTCCTGAAGGTGAGCGCCCGCCGATGTGTCCGCTGTGCGTCGGAACGGCAACCCTGTTGGTTTCGGGCGGCGGCTCCGCCGGCGGTGTCGCGGCGCTGCTGCTGAGGCGGCTCACGGCCGCGAAGCGCGGCGCAGCGGGATTGTGGCGGCGTCGGCCGGAGGCGGCGCGCCGCGCCCGGCGCTGAGGCGCGCCGGCCCCCGCTGCCGGACGCTGCGCTCAGATGCAGCTGCTGGTACGATGCGCGCCGTCGCATGGACCGTCGGGAATTCTCTGTCAACCTGGCGGGCGCGGCTGCCGCGGCCGCGCTCCTCCCCGTGGTGCGCGCCGCGCCGCCGCCGGGCGCACCGCCCGCTCCGCCGGCGGCGCCGGTCACGCCGCAGGCGCGCACCCTCTACCACGACGCGCTGATTCTCGATTGCAACTCCGGCCCGCCGCTCCCCGACCGGCTGCCGCTGCCGCAGTCCGACCTCGACCAGGTGCGCGCGAGCGGCGTCGACGTCGTCAAGTTCTCGCTCGGCGGAATCAACGCCGATTTCGGCCACACGGTGGCCGAGATCGGCCGGGTGCAGCGCCTGATCGAGGCGCATCCGGACTACTTCACCCAGGTGCGGGTGGCGGGCGACATCGCGCGCGCCAGGCAGGAGAGCCGTCTCGGGATCATCTTCTCCTTCGAGAGCACGGACATGCTGCAGGGCCGTCTCGAGACGCTCGAGCTGTTCCGCAACCTCGGGGTGCGCGTCATGCAGCTGTCCTACAACCGCAGGTCGCCGTTCGCCGCCGGCGTCATGCAGCCTGACGGCGGCGGGCTGACGCCCCTTGGCCGCCAGGCGGTCGCGGAGATGAACCGGCTCGGCATCGCGATCGACCTGAGTCATGCCAACGCCGAGACGACCAGCGACGTGCTTGCAATCTCGGTCAAGCCGCCGATCATGTCGCATGTCGGCTGCGCGGCACTGCATCCCCATCCGCGCAAC
>DASSQU010000193.1:0-2562 GCA_035702325.1 Steroidobacteraceae bacterium | reverse complement strand
CCCGGACAGCCCCCGCCCGGGGGAGGGCACCACCGGATTTGGAGCAAGACCCGATGCTCATTCCGGGGGATTGCAAAAGGCGAAATCCCCCTCATGCCCTGGCCGGACGGGTGATGGAAAGACGCGGCGCAGCGCCTAGAGTCACCCGCCTCGCACACCACAGCGTGAGATCCCATGAAGTCCTCCCCGGTGAACCGGCTGTGTGATTTCTCGACCGACCTGGCGGAGCTCGTGCAGCGATGCTGCGCGGGGGTCGTGGCTGTACGTCCCGGCGCCGCCCGCTCTATCAGCGGCATCGTGTGGCGTCAGGGTTGCGTGGTGACCGCGGCGGAAGCGCTCGCGGAAGAGCCCGGCTCCCTGCGCATCACCTCGGCCACCGCGACCGATCGCGAGGCAAAGATCCTCGGACGTGATCCGACGACCGACATCGCGCTGCTGGCAGCCGAGGGGCTGCCGGACACGCCGCTGCCGTGCGCGGACACCGACTCCCTCCGGCCGGGGGAGTTGGCGCTCACGCTCGGCCGCTCGCCGGAGCACGGCCCGATCGCCGCTTTCGCCAGCGTCGCGGTCGCCGGAGTCCCGTGGCGCAGCCAGCTCGGCGGCCGCATCGACCGCTTCCTTCGCGTGAACGCCCCGCTGGCGCGCGCCGCCGAGGGCGGCGCGGTTCTCGATATGCGCGGCCGGCTGGTCGGCATGGCGGTCTTCGGTCCGCGCCGCACGCTGCTGGTCATCCCGGCGGCGACGATCGGACGGGTGGCCGAGCAGCTGCTGGCGAACGGGCGCGTCAACCGGGGCTATCTCGGCATCGCCATGCAGCCGGTGCGGTTGCCCGAGACGCTGCAGAAGGTTGCCAACGCCGAGGTCGGGTTACTCGTCTCGGGCGTCGACCCGCACAGCGGCGCCGCCCGGGGCGGAGTGCTGCTCGGCGACGTCATCGTCTCCTGGAACGGCGAGCCGGTGCGGGACTACCGCCAGGTGCAGGGATCCCTCGGACCCGAGAGTGTCGGCTCGGCCGTGGTGCTCGGCGCGCTGCGGGGCGGCGCCCTCATCGACCTGCAGCTGTCGGTCGGCGAGCGCCCGGCTGCGGAGTGACGTCATCGCGCGCGTGGAGGTCGCCGCCTATTGCCGGGATCCCGCGGGGCTGAGCCTCCTCAGGCAGCTCCTGCGCCACAGTCCGTACCTCGAATTGAGAGAGTCGGTCGACACGCCCGCCGGCCTCGCTGCAGCCGCGCGGCGCGGCCACGGACGGGTGAGCGTTGCCCGGCTGCAGCCGGCCGCCGAAGAGCTCGGGCTCGTCAGCTCGCACTGCGAGGGCCTGCCGCTGGTGCTGCTGGTACCGGATCCGCGTGCGCTTGCATCGCGTGCGTTGCAGGCCGGCGCCGGTGCGGTGCTCGAGCTGGCACCGCGGGCCGAGCGCCTCGCGGCGGCGGTGCTGAGCGTCGGACAGGGACTCACGGTGCTGCCCGCGGCCGCGGCCGGCGATGCGCGCCTCGCGCTGACCGCCACCCCGGAGCCGCTGACGCCGCGGGAGCTCGAGATCCTCGGTCTGCTCGCCGGGGGCGACAGCAACCGGACGATCGCGGCGCGCCTGTCGATCTCCGTGCATACGGTGAAGTTCCACGTTGCCGCGATATTCTCCAAGCTCGGGGTGAGCTCGCGGACCGAGGCGGTGACGCTCGGACTGCGGCTCGGGATCGTGCTCCTCTAGTGCGCTACCATAGCGGCCCTCGCGGCGTCACCCGGAGATCGGCCTCATGAAGTCCTCATTGATGTTGCTCGCCTGGCTCGGGCTGTTGGGCGCGCTCGCGCAGGCGCAGGAGAAGGCACCGGCACAGCCGCCGCCGGCGCCGAGTCCCCGCGAGGCGTGTCAGGCCGACATGCAGAAATTCTGCGCCAACGTGAAACCCGGCCATGGCCGCATGCGCCAGTGCATCATCCAGCACAAGGACGCGCTGTCCCCCGCCTGTCGCGATGCGCTGCTGAAGGCGACGCCCAGGCACCGGATGCCGACGAAACCCGTCAGCCCGGGGGCGTCCCCGACCAACACCTGAGGTCACGCGTACCCTCGGCGAGGGTGGGGACGGCCCGCCGCCGCACCGCGGCCGGCGGGAACGTCGTCGCGGCGCCGCGCGGCGCTCCCGAGACTGGAACGGCCGGGGTGAAATCGAGTCTAATGATCGACGTGCCGCTCGGGCGGCGCGGAGGTGATGTCATGCGGGGCAGGCGTCGGAGAGCTGGCGGGCACGCGGCGATCGCGGCCGCGGCGCTGCTGCTCGGAGCGCCCCCGGGGGAGGCGGCTGAGGGCAGCGGCGGCGCACCGCAAGCCGCGGACGCGGTCTGGGTTCCGCAGCAGCTGCGCTTCCTCTACCAGGGGTTCACCAGCACCTACTCCTGCGACGGGCTCGAGGCCAAGGTGCGCAAGGTGCTGCTCGAACTCGGTGCCCGCAGGGATCTCACCGTGCGCCAGTCCGGCTGTTCCTCGCCGGCCGGCGTGCCCGACCCCTTTCCCGCCGTCACCATCAAGATGAACGTTCTCAAACCGGCGGGTGCCGCCGGCACCAC
>DASSQU010000192.1:0-3074 GCA_035702325.1 Steroidobacteraceae bacterium | reverse complement strand
GAGCGCGACCTTCCCATCGCGCCCCTGACGCTCTCCCCCGGGCAGCGGGTGATGGTGAAGAACCTCGCTCTCTCCGCGACCGACTGCAGCGCGGGGGCGGCGGCCGACGGCTGCTCGGTGGGCGCAGCCGACGCGCAGGGCCGTCTCGTCCTGCCCATCGCCGCGAACTGGCCTTCGCTGCACGCGACGGTGACCGCCCGGGATCTGCCGCAGCCGCCCAGCGTCCAGGTGCAGGTGATCGCGCCGGGCGATCGGCTGCAGATCATCGTCCTGCCGCAAGGCGCAGGCGCGCCGCAGGTCATCGACACCTTCGCCGTCGCCACCCGGTTCAACGGCGTGGACTATCCCGCGGGCGCGCCGCTCACCTCGCCGGCGCGCGGGTTCGGCCTTCCGCGCAACACGCCCGCGCTCCGGCGCATGCTCGATCTGGCGCAGCTGGTCCTCGACCCCGCCGATCCGGTGAACTACGCGCAGCACTGGTCGCGCGATCTGCTCGCGGCGCGCACCGGCAGCGAGGGCGGCCGCGTGGCGGGACCGGCCAACGCGCTGGTCGTCGGCACCGCGGGCGATCCGGCAGTGCCGATCAGCGCCACCTTCTCCCTGGCGCGGGCGGCGGGCCTGGTGGAGCTGTCGCAGCCCGATCCCGCCTACGGGGTCTCCATCGACCAGGTGCTCATCCGCAGCGGCGCGACGGAAGGCATCGCGGCGACGCGCAGGTTCGACGATCCGCAGGGCGTCGTCTTCGAGGCGCTGCCCGGACACGTGCGCTGCGACGCCGGCGCGAACTGCACCGGCGACGTGGTCATCGATCTCACCGGCTACTCGTGCAGCAGCGGGACCTGCACCGACGCGCTGCAGGCGCCGCGGCTCGATCCGCCCCTGCAGCGGCAGGTCGTGCGCAATTCGAGTCCGGCCGCGGCGTGTCCCGTCAACAAGCGCGCGAGCGGCGCAGGATGCTATTCGACCGGCGCATCGGCCTGCGACCCTGCCGCGCCCGGCGTGTCCGCCCTGATGGTTCCCTATCTGAGCCGCGCCGGGCAGCACGGCTTCCAGGGCCCGCAGCCGGCGGAGCCGTTCGACGTGGAGCAGTTCATGGCGAACGCCGTCGGGCGGTACTTCGAGTGCCGCGGGCGCGACCTGCGCTTCGACGAATGCCAGCAGGACCTCGCCCGCTGCCCGTGGATTGCGCAGCCGCCGCCGTGACCAGGTTCGCCGGGCCGAACGCGCGCGGCAGCAGCCGGGCGAGGGTGGTGCGGACGCTCTCGCCCGTCGCGGCGGCGAAGACGATCTGCGCACCCGGCGCGCAGAACTCGGCCAGCACCTGCCGGCACCCGCCGCAGGGTGCCGCCGGACTGCCGGCGCCGCCGACGACTGCCACCGCATCGATGCGCCGCTCGCCCGCCGCCACCGCCATCGCCACCGCGTTCCGCTCGGCGCAGACCGAGAGCGGATAGGCGCTGTTCTCGACGTTGCAGGCGGCGAAGACGCGCCCGCCCGCGAGCACCGCGGCGCCGACCGGAAAGTTCGAGTAGGGCGCGTAGGCGCGGGAGCGGGCGCGGGAGGCAGCTCTGAGCAGCGCCGGAAGGCGCGTCGTGAGGTTCACGCGCAAAGCATAGCGGAGCCATGGCGAAGTTTGTCGGTTCAGGTCTCGGCGCCTCTCGGCGCCTCCTGCGAGGCGCGAGAGCGCCGAGCCGCTTCAACCGAGAGCCTGCCGCGCGGGCACGGCGGCGAAGGCGCGAGGAATGAACGCCCGCAACAGATCCAGGAACTTTCCCTCCACCGCGCGCGCCACCTCCATCACTTCCTCGTGCGTCAGCGGATGCTGCGAGATGCCGGCTGCAAGGTTGGTGATGCAGGAGATGCCCGCGACCGGCAAGCCCATGTGCGCCGCCACGATGACCTCCGGAACCGTGCTCATCCCCACTGCGTCGGCGCCGAGAGCGCGCGCCATGCGCACCTCGGCGGGCGTCTCGTAGCTGGGGCCGTTGAGCTGCGCGTAGACGCCCGCGCGAAGCGCCTGCCCGCTGGTGCGGGCCGCTTCCTCCAGCGCGGTGGCGAGGCGCGGGTCGTAGGCGTGCGTCAGGTCGGGAAAGCGCGGCCCGAGCCTCTCTTCGTTCGGCCCCAGGAGCGGATTGCGGCCCGTCAGGTTGAGATGATCGGCAATCCGCATCAGGTCGCCTGGCGCGAACGAGGGATTGCAGCCGCCGGCGGCGTTGGTGACGACGAGAGCGCGCGCGCCGAGGACGCCGAGGACGCGGGCGGGAAACGCAACGGTCGCCGCGTCGTGACCCTCGTATCCGTGGAGACGCCCCTGGAGCGCGAGCAGCGGAACCTGTGCGAGCGTTCCGTACACGAGCCGGCCCTTGTGTCCCTGCACGGTGGCGCGGGGAAGGCCGGGAAGGCTCTCGAACGCAAGCGCCCGCCGGTCTTCGAGCGCGTCGGCGAAGGCGCCCAGGCCGGAGCCGAGGACCACCGCGACCGGCGACTGCCCGGCGGGCAGGCGCAAGCCCTCGCGGGCGACCTGCGCGCATTCGAGCGCCAGCTCGGTCCAGGCGGCCATCGCGGCTCATCTACCACGCGGGCCGGAAGGCGTCCGCCATCCTGCGTGTTAAAGAGGTCCCATGAACGACCTGCTGGAGATGCTGAAGAGCGGCGGCGCGGTGATGGTCGTCACCAAGCTGATCATCCTCGCCGGATCGGTCGCTGCCGTCGTCATCGGCATCGAGCGCTGGTTGTTCCTGCGCGGCTTCTCCGCCAAGGCGCGCGACCTGCACGAGCAGGTGGTGCGGGCGCTCCTGCGCGGGGACGCGGCCATCGCGCTTCACGAGTCCGACCGGTCGCACGTGGCCACCGCGGCGCTCTACCGGGCTGCCTTCGACCGCGCCGGCCGGCAGGACCGGATCGCCGACGCGGTGGACCGCGCCCGCCGCGAGGTGATCCAGGCGCTGCGCGCGCCGCTCTGGGTCCTGGCAACACTGGGCGCGGTGATGCCGTTCGTGGGCCTCTTCGGCACCGTCGTCGGCATCCTCGGCTCCTTCCGGCAGATCGGCCTGACCGGCCAGAGCGGCTTCGCG
>DASSQU010000191.1:0-2774 GCA_035702325.1 Steroidobacteraceae bacterium | reverse complement strand
ATGCGCCGGGAGAGCACCTGCGACTCGCCGTCACCGGCCATGCTCACGCCGTAGAGGACGTCTGCGACCTCCATCGTCCGCCGCTGGTGGGTGATGACGATGAACTGCGCGCGATCCTGGTAGGTGCGAAGCAGCGTGAGGAACCGGTCGATGTTGGCGTCGTCCAGCGCCGCCTCGACCTCGTCGAGGAGATAGAACGGCGAGGGCTTCGTCAGGAGCAGAGCGAACAGGAACGCGATCGCGGTCAGCGACTTCTCGCCGCCCGAGAGCAGCGACAGCGACTCGATCCGCTTGCCGGCCGGGCGCACCATCAGCTCGATGCCGGGCTCGTTCGCGACCTCTTCGGGCACCCCGTCTTCGCCGTCGTCGACGGGTGCGGCGCTGACGACGTCGGGTTCGGTCAGCCGCAGCTGGCCCCGCCCGCCGGGGAACAGCGTGCCGATCACATCGGCGAAGTTGGCCGCCACCGCGTCGAACGTGGCGGTGAAGCGCTCGTCGATCGTCCTCGTCAGGTCGCGAATCAGCCCCCGCAGCTCGCGCAGCGACCGCTCCAGGTCATCGCATTGGGCGGTCAGGTCCGCCACGCGCTGCTGCTCCTGCTCGTACTCCTCCTGCGCAAGCGGGTTGACTGCGCCGAGGCTCTCGCGACGGCGCTCGAGCCGCTCAAGGCGCGCGGCCTGCGCCGCCGCCTCATCCGGCTCGAGCGGCGCGTCCGGCTCCTCGATCTCGAGCGAGTGCCCAGCCGCAAGCTCCTCGCGCCGGCGATCCAGCTCGGCGACCCGCTCGTCACACCGCGCCAGGGCGATCTCGATCTCGGTCACGGCGCCGGTCGCCTCGCGGGCGGCTGCGTCGACGGCCGCCTGCTCGCCGGCACACGCATGCAGCTCGGCGGCCAGCGCGGTCGCCCGCTGCTCAATCGCCTGAATGCCCGCGCGGGCCGGTGCTGCCAGCTCGATTGCCCTCGCCGCAGCGGCCTGCAGCGCCTCGATCACGCGCTGGCCGACCGGGCCGATCGCCTCCGCCTCGGCCGCGAACTGCTCCAGCCGCGCGGCCTGTGACCGTGCCCGTCCTGCCTCGGTCGCCGCCCGCTCGATGTCCGCCTGGTGGCGCTCGATCCGCTCCCTGATCGCCGCCAGCCGGGCCGCGGACGCTGCCGCCTGCTCGGCCTGCTCCCGGCGCCTCGCGTCGAGCGCGGCATGCCGGCCGTCGGCCTCGCCGGCCGCGGCGCGTCGCTCGGAGACGACCGCCTCCACGCCGCTCATCTGCGCTCGCAGCTCGACCAGCCGCGCAGCCTCGACCTCGAGGTCACGCGCTGCCAGGTCGCGGGCGGCGTCGCACCGCGCCAGCTCGTCGGCGAGCTGGTCGCGCGCCGAGGTCGCCGTCCGCTCGGCCTGCGCGAGATCCGCCTCCGACCGCCTCGCGGCCGCCAGGTCCGTGCGTACCTCCGCCTCGCCCGTGGTGGCCTCGTCCAGCGCGCGGGACGCGGCGTCCGCCGCCTCCGCCGCGTCCGCGGCCGCCGATTCCAGCCCAGGCATGTCCCCCGACAGCCGATCGCGTTCGGCGCGCGACGCAACCCAGGCGGCCTCCGCCGCGTCCGCGGTGCGCCACAGCTCACCCCGGTCGGCGTCGATGCCGAGCCCCTCAGCGGTCACGGCCACTCCGCCCGTCACGGCCGTGAGGTCGTCGACCAGGCGGATGCCGTCGATCAGAGGCCTCAGCGCCGCGTCGCGCACGGTGCAGACATCCGCGAGCGGATGCCCGCCCTCTGCCGCCGGCGCGCCGCCGCGCGATCCGGCCACCACGATCGCGAGCTCACCCTCGCCGGCCGCGAGCATCCCCACCGCGTCGTCCACGCGCTCCGCGACGACGGCACCGGCCCGCCAGCCGAGCGCCGCCGCCACGGCGCGCTCGAAGCCGGGAGCAGCCTCGATGCCCTCGACGACCAGCCGGGCGCCGTCGCGTTGCAGGTCGCGGGCCGCAGCCGAGAGCCCCTCCCCACGCTCGACCGCCGCGTCGAGCGCCTGCAGCCGCGCCGATGCGATCGCGACGGCGTCGGCAGCGCTCGCGGCCGCCGCACGGGCCTCGCGCTCGGCGGTGCGGGCTGCCTCGGTGCGGGACTCGGCCGCGTCAGCACGGCCCTCCGCGTCCGTGAGTGCAAGCCGCGCCTCCGCAAGGTGCGTGGACAGGTGTGTCGCCTGAGCATCGGCTTCGGCCAGCCGCGCCGTCGACTCCTCGGCTCGCCCGCTCAGCCCGGCCAGGCGCTCGTCCAGCTCGGCACTTCGCGCGGCGGCGGTCTCCAGCTCACGGCGCACGTTCGCGGCCTGTCCTTCGGCGTCCGCATGGGCGCGGCGGGCGGTGAGCGCCGCGGCGAGCGCGGCCTCGGCCTGCGCGGCGGCCTCGGCGGCCGCCTCGGACTCGACGGTGCCGATCCCGGCCGCCTCCGCCTCGAGCGCCGCGGCGAGCGCCGCCGCCCGCTCGCTGTCGGCATCGGCTCGCTCGGCCTGGCGCTCGAGCTCCGCTGCATCGCCACGGCGCCGGCCGGCACCGCGCTCCAGCCGCGCCATCGACGCGGCCATCCGGCCCGCCTCTCCAACCAGCCGCTCCCCTGCCGTCTCGAACGCATAGAACGCGCGCGTGGCCCGCTCCTGCTCGGCGGCCAGTCCGCCCAGCTCCCGTTCGGCCGCCTCGCGGCGCGCTGCGATCGCCGCCGCCGACTGCTCGACCTGCTGCTGCCTGGCGGCCGCGCCGCCCAGCCGTCCGCGCAGCTCCTCGAC
>DASSQU010000190.1:0-2738 GCA_035702325.1 Steroidobacteraceae bacterium | reverse complement strand
TCTTCACCCAGGTATCGGTCCAGCGCTCGTGCTCGGCGAAGGGCTTGCCGCCTTCGGTGCCCCGGCCGCGGTACACGCCGGTCGCGATCGCGGTGTCTCCGGAGACCGTCACCTGCACGTTCTCGTATTCCACGCTGGTGTACCTGCGCGCCCTGGCATTGGCGAGCGCCTGCGCCCGGTTGAGGACCTTGCCCTCGGCCGTCGTGTCGACGAACTTCTCGGCGAGCAGCGGCGCGAGCAGCTCCGGGTTGTTGGTTCTCTGCGACTGCAGCCACTGATGCTCGAGCGCCGCTACGGCCTGCTCGGCCGCAGTAACGCCCGGCGCGGCCTGCGACCAGGCGCTGCCACCGACTGCGAGCACGGCGAGCGCGCAGCCAATCGATAAGCTCTTCATGACACCCCCGCTGCGATCCGGTTGATTCCCCGGGTGCGCTG
The DNA here is from genome assembly GCA_035702325.1 of Steroidobacteraceae bacterium. Classification (GTDB taxonomy): domain Bacteria; phylum Pseudomonadota; class Gammaproteobacteria; order Steroidobacterales; family Steroidobacteraceae; genus 13-2-20CM-66-19. Next base: position 2,303 of record DASSQU010000190.1, on the reverse strand, counting down.
CATTACACGCCGCGGCCGGCCCGATGTCCAATGGCCGCGGGCGCTCGTTGCCGCAGTCAGGCGATCGGCGCCAAGATGCGCCGATGATGCCGGGACGACTGCCACCGGGGGGTGCCGCGGCCCGCGGTCCGAGCGCCCGCGAGCTCGCGCGGCGGGCGCTGCTCGCCTTTCTGCTGACCTTCATCCTGGCGCGCGTCATCGTGCTGCTCATCATGGCGCGCCGGATACCGAACCTGTATTTCTTTCTGAGCGGCACGCACGTGCATCACCTCAACTACGGCATCTTCCTGCTGGCCGCGGTCGGTGCGTATCTGCTGTTCCGTGCTCCCGGCGGGAATGCCGCGCGCCGCGCGGCCTTCGCCTACGGCATCGCCATGGCGCTCACTTTCGATGAGTTCGGAATGTGGCTGCATCTCGGTGGCAGCTACTGGCAGCGGGCGAGCGTCGACGCCATCGTCGTGGTGGCGGCGCTGCTCGCCCTCGTCGCCTACGCGCGCTCGATCGAGACCTTCGAGGCGCGCCACCGCCGGGCCTCGATCGCCCTCGCGCTCGCGCTGCTCGTCTTCGCGCTGGTTCTCTACGACGCATCGCTGCACGTCGGCACGCTCGAGGGGCCGCGCCTGCGGGAGCTCGAGCTCGCATCCTCGCCGTGACGCCGTTGCGACGCCGCGGCGTCCTGCGGCGAGTCAGCGCGCGCCGTAGTGCTTGAGCAGCGCCGCGAGCTCGGTCTCGCGGCCGGCGATCGCCGCCCCCAGGGGTGTCGTGCCCTCGGCGTCGGCAGCGTTCGGGTCCGCTCCCCAGGCGAGCAGCATCTCGACCGCGCCGCGCTGCCCATGCAGCGTCGCCAGCATGAGCGCCGTGCGGCCGAGGGGGTCGCGGCCATCGAGGCTCGCCTGCCCCGCGCGCAGCGCCTGCAGCGCGGCGAGGTCGCCCGCTTCGGCCGCGTGCCGGAACGCCGCGGCCGAATCCGCCGCCACCGGCTCGGCAAGTGCCGTTCGCGCCGCCGGCGCCGCTGCGGCTTTGCTCGCAGCGCCCGCGTCGCCCGCGACCGGAGTCATGCGTTCATCGGCCACCGCCGGCGCCGGTGGCATCGGCCCGGGCTGTGCGGCGGCGGGCGCGGTCGCCGGTACACCCGCCGGGGCTGCGGGCCGCTCGGCCTCCGGCGCAGCGGAGGGCGGCGCCGCGGGCCGGGTCTCCTCGGCGACCGGGGCCGTGCGCGGCACGAAAAATTGCGGCGCAATCACCAGCGCGGCGAGCGCGGCCGCCGCGAGGCTGCCGACCATCGCCGGCCAGCGCAGCTCCCGCACCGCATTCCACCACCGCCGTGCCATACCACCCCGGGGGTGCGCCGAGCGCTCCGCGGCGAGGCGCTCGGCATGCTGCAGCACCGCCCGCCGTACCGCTTCGCTCGGCCGCCCGGGATCGTGCGCCGAGGCCCGGCGGTACTCCTCGTCGACCTCATCGGGCGGGTCCGGCGGCGCCGGGGGAATCCGGTTCATGCGTGTTCCCAGAGCAGCTCGCGCAACCGCGTGCGGGCATAGCGCAGGCGGCTCTTGGTGGTCTCGAAGCTGCTGCGGGTGATCGCGGCGACCTCCTCGACGCTCAGGTCACCTTCGATCTGCAGCAGAAACGCATCGCGCTGCTCGCGCGGCAGCTGCGCCATCGCCCGGCGCAGCGCCACCGCCTGATCGCGCAGCTCGGCGGCGGAGTGTGGCCCGAGCGCCGGCTCGGTGATGAGCTCGGCGGCCACCGGGGCGGCCTCCGGACCGAGGCTCTCGAGGCTCACCTGCGTGCGGGTGCTGCGGATCGCGTCGAGCATGCGGTTACGCGCAATGGTGAACAGCCAGGCCGTGAAACGCGCTACCGGCCGGAAGCGCACGGCATCGCGGGCGACGGCGAACCATACCTCCTGCATCAGCTCGTCGGCCGTCGCCCGGTTGCCGACATTGCGCTCCAGATAACGCCACACGCGCAGCTCGTGCCGCCGGTAGAGCGCGGCGAACGCTGCGGCATCGCCACGCGCGTAGCGCCGGATGAGCTCCTCGTCACTGTCGCCCGCGTCCGTCATTCACTCGATCGGCGGCCCGGTGCGTGAGGTCGTCACCCCGGTGGATCCGGCACGAACGCCCGCCCTTCGGACCCGGGAAACGCTTCTGGCGCCTGCCCGGGGGGTCGCGGGCGCCTCACGATGCCCATCGCGACCAGGTTCTCGAGACTATCGTAGCGGATGCGGATGATCTCGTTGGGCTCGCGCTGCATTCTCCTGAATTCGGTGTCGACCGCATAGGAGTATTCGCGCTCAC
>DASSQU010000189.1:0-29652 GCA_035702325.1 Steroidobacteraceae bacterium | reverse complement strand
TCGAGGATGTCGTAGCCGCGGTAGTGCAGGTCGTTGCCGGTGCGGCCGACGGTGCACAGCGCCGTGTTGCCGGCGAGCACTCCGGAGAGCTGCACCGATTTCTTCGGCTTCGGGGCGTCCGGCGAGCTCATGGACTCACCTTCCGAACAGCTCATCGAGCTTGCGCTCGTACTCGTGGTAACCGAGGACCCGATAGAGCTCGGCGCGCGTCTGCATGAGCTCCACCACGCTCTTTTGCGTGCCCTCGCGCCGGATGGCGCCGTACACGGTGGCTGCCGCCCGGGCGGCGGCGCGGAACGCCGACAGCGGGTAGAGCACCAGCCGCACCCCTGCGGCCTGCAGCTCGGTGAGCGTGAACAGCGGCGTCTGGCCGAACTCGGTGAGGTTGGCTAGCACCGGCACACCGGTACGTCCCGCGAACTCGCGGTACTCCTGCAGCGTCCCGAGCGCCTCGGCGAAAATCATGTCGGCACCGGCGGCCACGTAGGCCGCGGCGCGCTCGAGCGCCGCCGCCTGGCCCTCGACCGCGTGGGCGTCGGTGCGCGCCATGACCACGAAATCCGGGTCGCTGCGCGCGTCGAGCGCCGCCTTGATGCGATCGACCATCTCGGCGGGGGGCACCAGCGCCTTGCCCGGACGGTGGCCGCAGCGCTTGGCGGACACCTGGTCCTCGAGGTGCATGCCGGCCGCCCCCGCGCGGATCAGCTCGCGCGTGGTGCGGGCGATGTTGAAGGCCTGGCCGAATCCGGTGTCGGCATCGACCAGCAGCGGCAGCTCGCACGACGCGGTGATGCGCCGCACGTCCTCGCACACGTCGTTGAGGGAGGTGATCCCCAGGTCCGGCAGGCCGAAGGAGGCGTTGGCAACCCCGGCTCCGGAGAGGTAGATGGCGCGAAAACCGGCATCGCGCGCGAGCAGCGCGGAGTATGCGTTGAACGCGCCCACGACCTGCAGGGGATGCTCCGCCTCCACGGCGGCCCGCAGGCGCGCGCCGGACGTGACTGCTCGTTCCGACATGGGCACAGTTTAAGCGATACGCACCACGGTGCGGCCGGTGACCCGGCCCGCGAGGTACTCGGGGAAGGCGCCGGGGAGCTCGGCGAAGGAGATGGTGCGGGTCACGATGCGGGCGAGGTGGCGGGGCCGCAGGTCGGAGGCGATGCGCTGCCACACCTCGAGGCGCCACTCGCGCGGGGTGGCCGCGGAGTTGATGCCGATGAGACTCACGCCGCGCAGGATGAACGGCATTACGGTGGTCTTGAGCTCGGCGCCGCCGGTGAGGCCGATGCTGGCGATGTTGCCCCAGAAATCGACGCTGCGCGTCAGCCACGCGAGGATCTCCCCGCCCACGTTGTCGATCGCGCCGGCAAAGCGCGCGGTCTCGAGGGGCTTCGAGCCGAGCTCGAGTTCGCCGCGCATCAGTACCTGCGCCGCGCCGAGCTGCTGGAGGTAATCCACGGCGGCCGCCTTGCCACTCACCGCGATCACCGGGTAGCCGCGTGCGGCGAGCATGTCGATGGCGATGCTGCCGACCCCGCCCGAGGCCCCGGTGACCACCACCGGTCCCCGCGCGGGCGTCTGCCCGTTGCGCTCCATGCGATGGATGGCGAGCGCGGCGGTGAAGCCCGCGGTGCCGAGCGACATGGCGCTGAGGGGATCGAGGCCGGGAGGCAGCGGAATCACCCAGTCGCCGGGAACACGGGCGACTTCGGAGTAGCCGCCGTCGTGCGTCTCGGAGAGTCCGCAGCCGGTCACCAGCACCGCATCGCCCGCGCGGTAGCGCGGGTCGGCCGAGGATTCGACCACCCCGGCGAGATCGATGCCGCCGACCAGCGGGTAGCGGCGCAGGATCCGGCCGGCGCCGGTCGCGGCGAGCGCGTCCTTGTAGTTGATGCCGGAGTAAGCGACGCGGATCACGACCTCGCCGGCGGCGAGGTCATCGAGGGTGAGCGGCTCGAAGCGCGCGGCGATGCGCCCGCCGTCGGAGTGGATGCGGAATGCGGTGAAGGGTGTCATGAGTACCTCGGCGCGCGGGCGGCCTCGGGCGGGCGCAGCGGGCCGGCGCCGCGCCCGAGCCAGGCGATCAGGCCCTGGGTGTTGAGCGCCAGGTCCCCGGCGAGCGCCTGCTCGATCTCGGCATCGCTCCGGGTGCAGCCGTGACGGCGCGCGAGCTCGAGCCACCGGGCGAGCATCGCGGCGCGGATGGAGCGCGCCGGATCGGCCTCCATCTCGTGGCGGCGGGCCATGGCGGCCAGCTCGCGGATCTGCATCTTGAGGAGCTCGCCGAGGCGCGGTACGCCGGTCACGCGGCTGAAGTGCATGAGGTACATCGACTCCGGCCGGTAGGCGAGCATGCGGTCGACGGAGGCGAGGTGCTGCTCGGGGTCGAACTGCGAGGGCACGGTGGAGGGGGTGATGAAGGCACCCTGCGCCGTGTCGAGCGCGCGGTAGGAGATGCCGAAGGTGTCGCCGGCGAATATGCTGCCGTGTGCGGCATCGACCACCGCGTAGTGGTGCAGCGCATGGCCGGGCACGTGGATGAACTCGAGCGTACGGCCGCCGAGGGCGATGCGCTCGCCGTCCGCGACCACGCGCACGCGCTCGGCGGGAATCGGCAGCAGCTCGCCGTAGAGCCGCGCGAAGCGCGCCTCGCCGTACACCAGCTTCGAGCCCGCGATCAGCTTCGCCGGATCGATCATGTGCGGCGCGCCGCGCGGATGCAGCACCGCGCGGGCGCGCGGCAGCTCCCGCAGCAGCAGCCCCGCACCGCCGGCGTGATCGAGGTGCACGTGGGTGAGGAACAGGTACTCGACCGCCTGGCGCGCGATGCCGAGCTCATCGAGCGCCGCGAGCAGGTACGGCACCGAGGAATTGGCGCCCACGTCGACGAAGGCCGCCCGACCGGAATCGACGATCAGGTGTGCAGCGGCGTGGCCGGGGTAGAGGTACTCGGCGTCGACCGCGGTGATGCCGTGCGGATGGCGATAGAGCGTCGGCCGGACGGGAACGTTTGGCACAGGTCGTCGCAGTGAGCAGCGGCTCGTATACACATCGTAACCCGTAAGCTAGCTTAAGCCACATGACCGACCCGAAACCGCCACTCTCCCGGGCGCTCGCCGGGTACGCCGCGCTCGCGCTCGCCGCCCTGTGCGGCGGAACCACGCCGGCGCAGCAGCCGGGCGCGGCCGCCCTGCCGCATCGCGAGCGCGACAACCTGGTGTTCGACAACATTCCCGTGCCCGATGCCTCGCTCGTCGCACGGCTCGACCGCTACCGCCACTCGCGGCAGGCGACCTTCCTCGACTGGCTGCCGGACGGCGCCATGCTGATCGGCACGCGCTTCGCCAGCACCGGGCAGGTGCACCGTGTGGCCTCCCCCCTCGGGATGCGCGAGCAGCTCACCTTCTACAGCGAGCCGATCGGCGTGGCGCGTGCCGCGCCGAGCGGGGGCGGCTTCGTGTTCCTCGAGGACCGGGGCGGCGACGAGAACGCGCAGCTGTACTACCGGGCTCCCGACGGCGCCGTACACGAGATCACCCACGGGAACTTCATCCACGGCAACCCGGTGTGGGCGCACGACGGGCAGCACGTGGCCTTCTACGGCAACGACCGCGACGGGGTGAGCTACGACGTGTACGTCGCCGACGTCACCGCGGGGACCGCACCGCGGCTCGTGGTCGGGGGCAAGCAGGACACCTGGTACCCGCTCGACTGGTCGCCGGACGACGCGCGGCTGCTGGTGTGGCGCTACCTGTCGGTGAGCGAGAGCTACCTCTACATCGCCGACCTCGCGACCGGCACGCTCACGCCGCTCGACACCAGCGGTCGCCACGTGGGAATCCGCGCCGCCCGGTTCGCGCCCGACGGGCGCGGCGTGTACGTGCTCTCGGACGAGGGGGGCGAGTTCCTGCAGCTTCTGCTCGAGGACCCGCTGACGCACCACACCCGCCGCGCCACTCCGCAGGTGAGCTTCGACGCCGAGGACTTCGACGTGAGCCCCGACGGTCGCTACCTTGCCTACGTGCTGAACGAGGACGGACGCGACCACCTCACCGTCGCGGACGTCACCGCCCGCAGCGAGGTCTCGCCCGCCGGGCTCCCCGAAGGGGTGATTTCGCGGCTGCGCTTCGACCAGAACGGACGCCTCGCCTTCAACGCCGAATCGCCGCAGTCCCCGGCCGACGTCTACGTCTACGACCCGAAGTCCGAGCGGCTTGAGCGCTGGACCCGGAGCGAGGCGGGCCCGCTCGACCCGCGCACCTTCGCCGCGCCGGAGCTCATCCACTATCCGACCTGGGACCGGGTCGCCGGACATCAACGCATGCTGTCGGCGTACCTCTACCGGCCGCGCTCACCGGGCCCGAGCCCGGTGCTCATCAGCATCCACGGGGGGCCCGAATCGCAGTACCGGCCCCGCTGGGACCCGTTCGTGCAGTTCCTGGTGAACGAGCTCGGCTACGCGGTGATCGCCCCGAACGTGCGCGGCTCGTCCGGCTACGGCCGCAGCTTCCTCGCGCTCGACAACGGGCTGCTGCGCGAGGACGCGGTGCGCGACATCGGCTCGCTGCTGGTGTGGATCGGCGCGCAGCCGGCGTTCGACCGCAACCGGGTGGCGGTGATGGGCACCTCCTACGGCGGCTACATGGCACTCGCCGCGCTCATCGCCTACGGTGACCGACTGAGCGGCGGCATCGACGTCGTCGGCATCAGCAACTTCGTCACTTTCCTGCGCAACACGTCCGCCTACCGGCGCGACCTGCGCCGTGCCGAGTACGGCGACGAGCGCGACCCGAAGATGCGCGAGTTCCTCGAGCGCATCTCGCCGCTCAGCAATGCGAGCCGCATCAGGAAGCCGCTGCTCGTGGTCGAGGGTCTGAACGACCCGCGCGTGCCGGCCTCCGAATCCGAGCAGCTGGTGTGGCGGGTGCGCTCCGGAGGCGGGGATGTGTGGTATCTCGTGGCCAGGGACGAAGGTCACGGCTTCCGCAAGAAGGCGAATCGCGACGCCTACCTCGAGACGGCGGCGAGCTTCCTCGCCCGGCTCGCCCGCTAGTCCCCCGGCGCCGGGGCCGGGAACGTCACGCAGACGCGCAGCCCGCGACCGTCCGCTCCCGCATCGAGCGTCACGGTGGCGCCGTGTGCATCGGCGATCGCTTTCACGATGGCGAGCCCGAGCCCGCTCCCCGGGGGAGTGGTGCCGGCACGGCGGTAGAAGCGGTCGAACACCCGCGCGCGCTCCTCGGGCGGGATGCCCGGCCCGGTGTCGCTCACGATGAGCTGCGGGCGCGGCTCGCCGCCGGGCTGCGACTGCACCTCGAGCGCAACGTCCACCCGGCCGCCGTCCCCGCTGTAGCGCACCGCGTTGTCCACCAGGTTGCGCAGCAGCGTGCGCAGCGCCTCCGGATCTGCCGACACGGTGAGCGGCCGGCTGGCGCCGAGGCCGAGGTCGATGCGGCGCGCATCCGCGAGCGGCAGCAGCTCGGTGATGACCTCGCGCGCGAGCGGCTCGAGCGCCACCCTCTCGCGTCGGGGCGCGGTGCGCGGCCCCTGGCGCGCGAGCGCCAGCAGCTGCTCGACCAGGCGAATGGCGCGCTGCACGCCCTGGGAGAGCCGCTCCATGGCCGCGCCGCGCTCGGACTCGCTGCTGGCGCGCGCGAGCATGGCCATCTGCAGGTGCAGCGCGGTGAGCGGGGTGCGCAGCTCGTGCGCCGCATCGGCCATGAAGGCACGCTCGCGCCCGAGGGCCGCGGCGAGGCGGGCCAGCAGGCCGTTGAGGGCCGCAACCAGCGGCTGCACTTCGTCCGGGAGATGCTCATCGGGGAGCGGCTCGAGGGCGTTCACCCGGCGCGCCTTGAGCGCCGCGGCGAGTCCCTGCAGCGGGGCGAGCGCGTGGCCGACCGCGAACCAGATGAGGGCGGCAAGCACCGGCAGCAGCAGCGCGAAAGGCTCGAGCGTGCGCAGCGCGAGCTCCACCGCACGCTGCTCGCGCACGCTCATCGGCTGCGCCACCTGGATCACCTTGGTGAGCGCCTGCACGCCGTAGACGCGCCAGCGGCCCTCCGGGGTGGTCACGGTCGAGAAGCCGAGCGTGGTCACCTGCGGCAGCGCCGTGTGCGGCCGCGACAGGTACACCCGCACGCCGTCGAGCGTCCACACCTGCACCACGAAATCGTAGGCGGCGTCGTTCGGCACGATCTGGGGCAGCAGCAGGTACTCGACTGGCTGGTCGCGCAGGATGAGCGCCGTCTGGCGCAGGTGGTAGTCGAAGAAGGCATCCGCCTCGGCGAGCGCGTTGCGGTACACGATCCAGCCGCCGGCGGCGCCGACGAACACCACGCCGCCGAGCAGCCACGCCAGCAGCCGCGCCCGCAGCGAGCTCACCGAGCCGGCCTCACGCGGTAGCCGACACCGCGCACGGTGAGGATGAACTGCGCGCCGAGCTTGCGGCGCAGGCCGTGGACGTGCACCTCGACCGCGTTGCTCTCGATCTCCTCGCCCCAGCCGTACAGGCGCTCCTCGATCTGGGCGCGCGACAGGATGACGCCCGGACGCTCCAGCAGCAGCGCGAGCAGCGCGAACTCGCGCGGCGAGAGGGCCACCTCCTCGCCGTCGCGCGTGACGCGGTGCGCGGCCGGATCGAGCGTCACGCCGAGGTGCTCGAGCCGCGGGTCGGAACGTCCGGATTTGCGCCGCAGCAGCGCGCGGATGCGCGCGGCGAGCTCGTCGAGATCGAAGGGCTTGACGAGGTAATCGTCGGCGCCGGCGTCGAGCCCGGCCACCCGGTCCGCGACCGCGTCGCGCGCGGTGATGATCAGCACCGGCAGCCCCGAGCCCCGCTCCCGCAGCGCCTTGAGCAGCGACAGCCCGTCCTCGCCCGGCAGCCCCAGGTCGAGCAGCAGCAGCTCGAAGGGCTCGGTGCGCAGCACCTGCGCCCCGTCGGCGGCGTTGCGTACCCAGTCGACGGTGAAGCCGTCGCGCTTGAGGCCGGCGCGGATGGCATCCCCGATCATCGGGTCGTCCTCTACCAGCAGCAGTCTCACGGTCCGATGAGTATGATCATGCGCGCCCAGGAGCGCGCAAGGAGCCTCGTTTGAGCCCGATCGAGCGCCTGGTGCGCGATGCCGCCTCTCTCGGGGTGCAGCTCAGCGCGCAGGACGCGATGCGCCTGATGAGGCTGCTCGCCGAGCTCGCGCACTGGAACCGCAGCTACAACCTCACCGCCGTCACGGCACCGGGCGAGATGGTCACCCGTCATCTGCTCGACAGCCTCGCCATCCAGGCGGACCTCGCCGGCGCGCGCATCGCCGACGTCGGCACCGGCGCGGGTTTCCCCGGCTTGCCGCTCGCGCTCGTCAACCCGACCCGCCAGTTCACCCTGATCGACTCGAGCGGCAAGAAGATCCGCTTCGTCGCGCACGCCGTGCGCACGCTGGGACTCAGCAACGTAACGGCGCTGCAGGCGCGCGCCGAGACGTTCCGGCCCGCCCTACCGTTCGACACCGTGATCGCGCGCGCGTTCGCTCCGCTGCCGCTGCTGCTCGAGCGCGCCGGGCACCTGTGCGCGCGCGGCGGGCAGGTGCTCGCCATGAAGGGCCGCTGGCCGGCGCGGGAACTCGAGCAGCTGCCCGCGCCCTGGCGGGTCGAGCGCTCGCGCACGCTCGCCATCCCCGGACTCGCCGCGCACCGCTGCGTGCTGGTGCTCAAGGGAGGTGCAGAGGCAGCGCCGTCGTCTCCTTGATCACCGCGAGCGCGATCGAGGAGTTGACCGACTGCACGCCGGGGAAGCGCGACAGGTGATCGAGGAAGAAAGCCTCGTAGGCCTTGATGTCGCGGCACACGATGCGCAGCAGGAAGTCGGTCTCGCCCATGAGCGTGTAGCACTCGAGGATCTCGGGGTGCGCGCGTACCGCGTGCTCGAAGCGCAGCAGCGCGTCGCGCCCGTGGCCCGCGACCTTTACGTGCGAGAACACCATGACGCTGAGGCCCACCTTCTCGCGATCGAGCAGCGCCACGCGCCGCCGGATCACCCCGAGCTCGGTGAGGCGGCCCATGCGCCGCCAGCAGGTCGAGGCGCTCATGCCGAGCCGCTCGGCGAGGTCGGCGGCGGAGAGCTCGCCGTGCTCTTGCACCGCATCGAGAATCCGCAGATCGCCCCGGTCGAGCTCGGGATGCATGATTCATCTCACTGTAAGCACTATTGTTGGTATATATATATCACTTGAGTTCGAATTATGGCGGATTTCGTGATAACGCGTGCATGCCCGCGCAGTAGGCTCACGGGCCGTGGAAGTCTTCGCGCAGCCGGAATTCGACGGTCACGAACTGGTGCTCTTCGGTCACGACGAGCCGACGGGGCTGCGCGCGATCATCGCGATTCATTCGACCACGCTCGGGCCGGCCGCGGGCGGCTGCCGGCTGTGGCCGTATGCGACCACGAGCGCGGCGCTGGCGGATGTGCTGCGCCTCTCGCGCGGCATGAGCTACAAGAACGCGCTCGCCGGGCTGCCCTTCGGCGGCGGCAAGGCGGTCATCATCGCCGACCCGCGCCGGGGCAAGACCCCGGAGCTGCTCGCCGCTTTCGGGCGCCTGGTCGATTCGCTGCGCGGCCGCTACGTCACGGCCGAGGACGTCGGGACGACCCCTGCCGACATGGCGCACGTGGCGCGCGCGACCCGCTACGTCGCGGGCCTCGGCTGCTCGACGGGAGTGGCGGGGGGCGACCCGGCACCGAAGACCGCGCTCGGGGTCTTTCTCGGTATCCAGGCGGCGGTCAAGTTCAGGCTCGGCCGCAGCGATCTCGAGGGCCTCACCGTTGCGGTGCAGGGTGCCGGTGGAGTCGGCTACCACCTGTGCGGCCTGCTGGCTGAAGCGGGAGCGCGGCCACGAGTTGCGGACGTGCGTGCCGAGGCTGTGGAGCGGGTCTGCGGGGAGTTCGGCGCGACGCCCGTCGCGCCCGATGAGGTGCTCACGGCGGCGGTCGACGTGCTCGCGCCGTGCGCGCTCGGCTCGGTGCTCGATGAGGCATCGATCGCGCGGCTGCGCGCGCCGGTGGTGGCCGGGGCAGCCAACAATCAGCTGGCGCAGGGCGAGCACGGCGAGGCACTGCGTGCGGCCGGGATCCTGTACGCACCGGACTACGTGATCAACGCCGGCGGCATCATCAGCGTGGCGCGCGAGTATTACGGGGGCACCGAGGCCCAGGTCCTCGAGGACATCCGGGGGATCCCGCAGCGCCTCACCGAGATCTTCGAGCGCTCGGGGCGCGAGCAGCGCACCACCAACGAGGTCGCCGACCAGCTGGCGCGCGAGCGGCTCGGCCGCGAGCAGCGCCAGCTGGTGGCCTGAAAAAGCGACACCGCGGGCCTTGGTGCGGCAGTGAAGTACACTGTCGCACCATGAAACGGGTCATCGCCATCGCGAACCAGAAGGGCGGCGTCGGCAAGACCACCACGGCGGTCAATCTCGCCGCCTCGCTCGCCGCCACCCGGCGGCGCGTGCTGCTTCTCGACCTCGATCCCCAGGGCAACGCCACCATGGGCAGCGGCGTCGACAAGTCGCAGGTCGAGCGGGGCGCCTGCGAGGTGCTGCTCGGCGAGTCGGACCTGGCGGCGGCGATCGTGCCGGTGCAGGACGCCGGCTACATGCTGCTGCCGGCCAACCAGGACCTCACCGCCGCGGAAGTGCGCCTGCTCACGCTGCCGATCGGCCGCGAGACCAAGCTGCGCCACGCGCTGCACCCGCAGCGCGGGGCCTTCGACGTCATCCTGATCGACTGCCCCCCGGCGCTCAGCATGCTCACCGTGAATGCGCTGGTCGCTTCCGACAGCGTGCTGATCCCTATGCAGTGCGAGTACTACGCGCTCGAGGGGCTCTCGGCGCTGCTCTCGACCATCGAGCAGATCCGCGAGGCGGCCAACGCCAATCTCACCATCGAGGGCGTGCTGCGCACCATGTTCGACCCGCGCAACAATCTCGCCAACGAGGTGAGCAGCCAGCTGATCACGCACTTCGGCGACAAGGTGTTCCGTACCGTGATTCCGCGCAACATCCGCCTCGCTGAGGCACCCTCCTTCGGCAAGCCGGCACTGTTCCACGACAAGGAGTCCCGTGGCGCGCTCGCCTACCTGGCGCTCGCCGGCGAGATGATCCGTCGCGAGGAGGAAGCGGCCCCGGGGGGCCACGCGGCCGGCGCCGGTAACGGCGGACTCGGCGCTGCCGCACCGGCGGCGGCCGCGGCCGAGGCGGGCGCCACCGCCCCGGGCAGCGCGCTCGGCGAGGGCCGGCCGGCATGAAGAAGCCGACGCTCGGCCGGGGACTTGCGGACCTGCTCGGAAAGGCAGAGCGGCCGGCCCCGCCGGCCGCGGGGGAGGAGCTCGCCAAGCTGCCGCTCGACCTGCTGCAGCGCGGACGCTTCCAGCCGCGCGTCGACATGCGCGACGAGACGCTCGCCGAGCTCGCCGGCTCGATCAAGGCGCAGGGCGTGGTGCAACCGATCGTGGTGCGCGCACTCGGCCCGCCGGGCGCCCGCGAGCCGCAGCGCTACGAGATCATCGCCGGCGAGCGGCGCTGGCGGGCGGCGCAGATGGCCGGGCTCGCCGAGATCCCGGCCGTCATCCGCCGCATCCCCGACGAGGCGGCGATCGCCATCGCACTCATCGAGAACATCCAGCGCGAGAACCTGAATCCGCTCGAGGAAGCGCGCGCGCTCACGCGCCTGATCAGCGAGTTCGGGCTCACGCACCAGGAGGCGGCCGATGCGGTCGGCCGCTCGCGTGCCGCGGTGAGCAACCTGCTGCGCCTGCTCGAGCTCGCGCCCGAGGTGTGCGAGCTCATCGAGCGGCGCACGCTCGAGATGGGACACGGCCGTGCGGTGCTCGCGCTCGGCAGTCGCCGCCAGCAGAGCGAAGTGGCGCTGCTGGTCGCGAAGAAGGGACTGTCGGTGCGCGAGACCGAGGCGCTGGTGCGCCGGCTCCAGACTCCGGGCGCGCGGCCGACGGAAGTGAGCGCACGCGACCCGAACATCGAGCGGCTCGAGCAGGAGCTCGCCGAGAAACTCGGTGCGCGTGTCGCGATCCAGCCGGCTGCGCGCGGCGGCGGCAAGCTCGTGGTGAGCTACCACAGCCTCGATGAACTCGACGGAATCCTGGCGCACATCCAGTAGGTACAAGTGCGCTGTGGACTGATCGTCGGGGGGTCTCTATAATCCCGCGGCTTTTTCGCCGTCATCGCGTAAGTGACTGAACGGCCGAGCTAAGTCAGGCCCCCCGCGCCCTCGCTCAGGCGCGGGAACAACGGCTCCTTGGAGCCCGTCGAGCGGGACTTATATAAGGTGTTGGCGATCGATCTGCCCCAGGCGCGGCGGCTGGCCTTCGGTGTCGTGCTGGGTCAGGCGGGCGTGACCGTGATCGCGGCGCTCGGCGGCTGGGCGCTCGGCGGAAGCGGCGCGGCGTTTTCCGCGCTGCTCGGTGGTGCGATCGCCACCGCCGGGAGTCTGGCGATGGCGGCGCTGGTGTTTGCCGGCGCGCACCGCGACGCGCAGCGCATCGTGGGCGCGTTCTACGTGGGGGAGGCCGCCAAGCTCGCCGTCGTGGTCGGGCTGTTCGTGGCGGTGCTGAGGATGGTGAGGGTGATACCGGTGGCGTTGCTCGGCGGTTTCGCCGCGACCTACCTCGTGTACTGGATCGCGCTGGTGGGCGCGCTGCCGAGCTTGGGTGGCACGCGCCGGGGCGCGTGAGCGCGGGAGCGGGAGAATGCTGACGCTGATGACAGCGGCCGAGAACGGCTCCGGGGCGACCGAATACATCCTGCACCACCTGACTTTCCTGTCGAACAAGACGCCGCAGGGGATCGCCGATTTTTCGGTTGTCAATTACGACAGCGTGTTCTTTTCCGTGCTGCTTGCCGTGGCGTTCGGGGGTGCTTTCTACGCCGCGGCACGCCGGGCGAGTGTGGCGGCGCCGGGCAAGTTCCAGCTGGTTGTGGAGATAATCGTCGAGTTCGTTGATACGCTCGTAAAGGACACCTATCACGCCAGCAGCAAGCTGATAGCGCCGCTTGCTCTCACGATCTTTTGCTGGGTGTTCCTGTTCAACGCGATGGATGTGCTGCCGCTCGATCTGCTGCCCAACGCAGCGTACGTGTCGGGGCTGGCGCATCTGCGCATCGTACCCAGCACGGACCTGAACGTCGTTTTCGGCCTGTCAATCACCGTGTTCATTCTTATCATTGCGTACAGCTTGAAGATGAAGGGAATCCGGGGCTTCATCGGCGAGTTCACGCTGCATCCGTTCAGGAGTCGCAACTGGCTCGTGCAGGTCCTGTTCGTGCCGATCAACCTCATCATGGAAGTTCCGGCGTTCCTCGCGCGTCCTGTCTCGCTCGCCTTACGTCTCTACGGCAATATGTACGCCGGGGAGATGGTATTCGTGCTGATTTCATTGCTCACGCTCTCGAGCGGATTCCACGCGCTCGCATCGCTCGGGGGCTGGCTGAGCATCGTCGGGTCCGTCGCCGCCGGAGTCATCTGGACCGGCTTCGACCTGTTTGTAGCGCTGCTGCAGGCCTTCATATTCGGAATGCTGACCATTGTGTATCTCGCGCATGCCTCGGAGCATCAATAGAGCCCCGCAGACTGCGTCGATTTTTCTCTTGAGGAGGGCTGAATGGAAATTGCACACATCTATGGCATGACCGTGATTGCCGTCGGACTCATTTTCGGGATGGGCGCGCTCGGTACGGCGGTCGGATTCGGAATCCTTGGTGGTCGCTTTCTCGAAGGCGTTGCCCGCCAGCCAGAGCTCGCTCCCGTCCTACTGGTCAGAATGTTCATCGTCGCTGGTTTGCTCGACGCGGTAGCGTTCATCGGCGTGGCGTTCGCTCTCTTTTTCACGTTCGCCAATCCGTTCGTGTCCGCGTTCCAGGCAGTGCACCACTGAGGCTTCTGCCGCGATGCGTGACCTTCGTGCGCTACTTTAGGAGTCGATGGTGAACATCAACCTGACACTCATCATCCAGATGGTCGTCTTTGCGTTGCTCGTCTGGTTTACGATGAGGTTCGTCTGGCCTTACATCATGGCGGCCGTCGAGGAACGGGGACGCAAGATTGCCCTCGGACTCGCGGCGGCCGAGAAGGGCGAGCAGGAGCTCGCCGCGGCGCGCGAGCGTGCCGACGCCGTGGTGCGCGAGGCGCGCGAGCGGGCCACGCAGATCATCGACCACGCCCAGCACCGCGCCAACGACCTGCTCGAGCAGGCCCGCGGCACGGCAAGCAGCGAGGGCGCGCGCCTGATCGCCGCCGCGCAGCAGCAGATCGAGCTCGACGCCGCGCACGCGCGCGAGACTCTCCGCCGCCAGGTGGCCGGCATCGCGGTGGGCGCCGCCGCCAAGCTCCTCGGCCGCGAGATCGATGCGCGCGCCCACGCGGATCTGCTCGAGCGCCTCGCGGCGCAGATCTGAAGCACCCATGGCCGACAAGGTCACCATCGCCCGACCCTATGCCCGCGCGGCCTTCGAGGAAGCGCGCACGCACGCAGGCCTCGAGGGCTGGTCCGAGGGACTGCAGCTCGCGGCGAGCGTGGTGCAGGATGGCCGCGTGGCGGCGCTGCTCGGCAACCCGCGGGTCACGCCGGCGGAGCTGGCGCGGCTGGTGACCGGCATCGCCGGCGGCAAGCTCGGCGAGGCGGGCGCGAACTTCATCGAGCTGCTCGCCGTCAACCGCCGCCTCGGCTGCCTGCCGGAGATCGCGACGCTGTTCGATACTTTCAAGGACGAGGCGCAGGGCGTGGCCCACGTCACCGTGACCTCGGCGACGCCGCTCGATGCCCCGCAGCGCGAGTCGCTCACCCAGGCGCTCGAGCGGCGCCTCGAGCGGCGCGTGCGGCTGCATTGCGTGACGGACCCGCAGCTCATCGGCGGGGCGGTGCTCAGGAGCGGCGATCTCGTGATCGACGGCTCGCTGCGCACCCAGCTCGAGCGCATCGCCTACCAGCTCACCGCCTGACCGCAACCGACACCCCCAGGAACGCACATGGCCATCAAGGCATCCGAGATCTCCGAGCTCATCAGGCAGCGCATCGAGAACTTCGAGGCGGTCACCGAGGCGCGCAACGTCGGCACCATCATCTCGGTCACCGACGGCATCACGCGCATCCACGGTCTGGCGGACGCGCGCTACGGCGAGATGCTCGAGTTCCCCGGGAACACCTTCGGGCTGGCGCTCAACCTCGAGCAGGATTCGGTCGGCGCGGTGGTGCTCGGGGAGTTCGAGCACCTCAAGGAGGGCGATACCGTCAAGACCACCGGCCGGATCCTCGAGGTGCCCGTGGGGCCGGAACTGCTCGGGCGCGTGGTGGATGCGCTCGGCACGCCGCTCGACGGCAAGGGCCCGGTCAAGGCCGCGCGCACCGCAGCGATCGAGCGCGTCGCACCGGGCGTCATCTACCGCAAATCGGTCAGCCAGCCGGTGCAGACCGGCTACAAGGCCATCGACTCCATGGTGCCGATCGGCCGCGGCCAGCGCGAGCTCATCATCGGCGACCGCCAGACGGGCAAGACCGCGCTCGCCGTCGACACGGTGATCAACCAGAAGGGCTCGGGCGTCAAATGCATCTACGTCGCGATCGGCCAGAAGCAGTCGACCATCGCCAACGTGGTGCGCAAGCTCGAGGAGCACGGCGCGCTCGAGCACACCGTGGTGGTGGCGGCTTCCGCCTCGACCCCCGCCGCCCTGCAGTACATCGCGGCCTACTCCGGGGTCACCATGGGCGAGTACTTCATGGACAACGGCGAGGACGCGCTCATCATCTACGACGACCTTTCCAAGCAGGCGGTCGCCTACCGGCAGATCTCGCTGCTGCTGCGCCGGCCGCCGGGCCGCGAGGCCTTTCCCGGCGACGTGTTCTACCTGCACTCGCGGCTGCTCGAGCGCAGCGCGCGGGTCAACGAGGAGTACGTGGAGAAGGCCACCCAGGGCCGCGTGAAGGGCCGTACCGGCTCGCTCACCGGGCTGCCGATCATCGAGACCCAGGCCGGGGACGTGACCGCGTTCGTGCCGACCAACGTCATCTCGATCACCGACGGGCAGATCTTCCTCGAGACCGACCTCTTCAACGCCGGCATCCGCCCGGCGATGAACGCCGGCATCTCGGTGTCGCGCGTCGGCGGCGCCGCGCAGACCGACATCATCAAGAAGCTCGGCGGCGGCATCCGTCTGGCGCTCGCTCAGTACCGCGAGCTCGCCGCCTTCTCGCAGTTCGCCTCGGACCTCGACGAGGCCACCCGCAAGCAGCTCGAGCGCGGCCAGCGCGTCACCGAGGTCATGAAGCAGAAGCAGTACGCGCCGATGTCGGTGGCGGAGATGGCGCTGTCCATCTACGCGGTCAACAACGGCTACATGGACAAGGTGGCGCTGAAGAAGGTGGTGGACTTCGAGGCGGCGCTGCAGGCCTTCGCCCGGACCAACTACCGCGAGATGCTCGATGCCATCAACACCGCGCCTAAGCTCTCCAAGGAGAACGAGGCCAAGCTCAAGGCGTGCATCGAGGACTTCGTGGCCACGGGCACGTACTAGGTCAAAGCGGCGATGGTTAAGTCAGTGCTTAACTATTCGCCCGGACATGTATCCATGAACCGACACAGAAGCTGAACGATGCCGGGAACCAAGGAAATCCGCTCCAAGATCGCGAGTGTCAAGAGCACGCAGAAGATCACGCGCGCCATGCAGATGGTCGCCACCAGCAAGATGCGCCGCGCCCAGGAGCGCATGCGGCTCGCGCGACCCTACGCGGCGCGCATGCTGGAAGTCATCGGCCATCTCACCGAGGCCAACCCCGACTACCGCCACCCGTTTCTCGTCACCCGCGAGCCCAGGGCCGTCGGCGTCATCGTGATCTCGACCGACCGGGGGCTCGCCGGGGCGCTGAACGCCAACGTCTTCAAGCAGACGATCTTCCTGATGCGCGAGTGGCAGCGCAAGGGCGCCGAAGTCTCGATGTGCCTGATCGGCACCAAGGGGCTGGCGTTCTTCCGGCGCTTAGGTCTGCCGATCCTCGCCAACGTCTCCGGTCTCGGCGACCGGCCGCACGTCAAGGATCTCATCGGCACGGTCAAGGTGATGCTGGACGCCTACCGCACCGGCAAGCTCGATCGGCTGTTCCTGGTGAGCGCGCAGTTCGTCAACACCATGACGCAGAAGCCCATGGTGCAGGAGCTGCTGCCCGTCCAGGCGCTCGACACCGAGGGCCTGCAGGCGCACTGGGACTACATCTACGAGCCGGATGCCGCCGGCATCCTCGATGCGCTGCTGATGCGCTACATCGAGTCACAGGTCTACCGCAGTGCGGTGGAGAACGTCGCCTCCGAAATGGCCGCGCGCATGGTCGCCATGAAGGCCGCCACCGACAACGCCGGCAAGCTGATCAACGAGCTGCAACTGATCTACAACAAGGCGCGCCAGGCCGCGATCACCAAGGAGATCTCCGAGATCGTGGGCGGCGCGGCCGCGGTTTGAGGACCGAAGCACATGTCCAATTCGCCCGAAGGCAAGATTGTCCAGATCATCGGCGCGGTCATCGACGTCGAGTTTCCGCGCGAGGGCATCCCGCGCATCTACGAGGCGCTGAAGCTCAAGGACGTCAACCTGACGCTCGAGGTGCAGCAGCAGCTCGGCGATGGCGTGGTGCGCACCATCGCCATGGGAGCCTCCGAGGGCCTCAAGCGCGGGCTGGCGGTGCGCGCCACCGGCGCGCCGATCTCGGTCCCGGTCGGCAAGGGCACGCTGGGGCGCATCATGGACGTGCTCGGCGCGCCGCAGGACAACCGCGGGCCGGTCGAGGCGCGCGAGTACCTGCCGATCCACCGGCCGCCGCCGTCCTTCGAGCAGCAGACCGGAGGCCGCGACCTGCTGGTGACCGGCATCAAGGTCATCGACCTGCTGGTACCGTTCGCCAAGGGCGGCAAGATCGGCCTGTTCGGCGGCGCGGGCGTCGGCAAGACCGTCAACATGCTCGAGCTCATCAACAACATCGCCAAGCAGTACTCGGGGCTCTCGGTGTTCGCCGGTGTCGGCGAGCGCACCCGCGAGGGTAACGACTTCTATCACGAGATGATCGAGTCGGGCGTCATCGACAGGGACAATCTGTCGAACTCCAAGGTGGCGATGGTCTACGGCCAGATGAACGAGCCGCCGGGCAACCGCCTGCGCGTCGGGCTCACCGGACTCACCATGGCCGAGTACTTCCGTGACGAGACGCGCGAGGACGGCGGCAAGGGCCGCGACGTGCTGTTCTTCGTCGACAACATCTACCGCTACACCCTCGCCGGCACCGAGGTGTCGGCGCTGCTCGGGCGCATGCCGTCGGCGGTGGGCTACCAGCCGACGCTCGCCGAGGAGATGGGCGTGCTGCAGGAGCGCATCACCTCCACCAAGACCGGCTCGATCACCTCGATCCAGGCGGTGTACGTCCCGGCCGACGATCTCACGGATCCCTCGCCCGCGACCACCTTCGCGCACCTCGACGCGACCGTGGTGCTGTCGCGCCAGATCGCCTCGCTCGGCATCTATCCCGCGGTCGATCCGCTCGATTCCACCAGCCGCCAGCTCGACCCGCTCGTCGTCGGCGAGGACCACTACAACACCGCGCGCGGCGTGCAGGCGGTGCTGCAGCGCTACAAGGAGCTGCAGGACATCATCGCGATCCTCGGCATGGACGAGCTGTCGGAAGAGGACAAGCTCACCGTGTACCGCGCCCGCAAGGTGCAGCGTTTCCTGTCGCAGCCCTTCAACGTCGCCAAGGTGTTCACCGGCCAGGACGGCAAGATCGTGCCCCTGAAGGACACGATCCGGGGCTTCAAGGGCATCATCGGCGGCGAGTTCGACGCGCTGCCCGAGCAGGCCTTCTACATGGTGGGCACCATCGAAGAGGCGGTTGCCAAGGCGAAGACGCTGCAATAAGGCACCCCATGGCTGAAGCACCGACCATCCACGTCGACATCGTGAGCGCCGAGGGCGAGATCTTTTCCGGCCCGGCCACCATGGTGTTTGCGCCCGCTTCCCAGGGCGACATCGGCGTCATGCCGCGGCACGCGCCGCTGCTCACGCTCCTCAAGGCAGGCGAGGTGCGCGTGCAGACCCCCGACGGCCAGGAGCAGCATTTCTTCGTGGGCGGCGGCGCGCTCGAGGTACAGCCGACACGCGTCACGGTGCTGGCCGATACCGCGATGCGTGCCAAGGACATCGACGAGGCGGCGGCGCTCGCCGCCAAGCAGCGCGCCGAGGAAGCGCTGCGTGACAAGGTGGCGCACATCACCCAGGCCGAGGCGCTGGCGGAGCTGGCGCGTGCCGCGGCGCAGCTGAAGCTCCTCGAGCGGCTGAGGAAACTGCGGGGCTGATCACGGATCCGATACCCGATCGCGCCGGTGCCCAGGCGGCCCCCGATGCGGCGCCGCCCCGGCTGGCGGCGGACCTGGCCCGCAACCTGAGCGGGGGACTGGCGCTGGCGCTGCTGCGGCGGCGCTGGCCGCCGCGTTTTGCCGTCGGCTTCGATCAGCTCGCGGCGCTCGTGCTGGTCGACATCGCCGTGTGGGCGGTGCTCGACCGGCTGCACGCCGAGCGCGGGGCGGTGTTCGCGGCGGACGGGCTGTTCGGCTGGGCCTGCTACCTGCTGCTCGCGCTCATCGCCTGCGCGCTCGTCGCCCGCGTCCACAGCGGCGCCGCGCCCACCCGGGCGCTGCTGGTGCCGGCGCTCGCGGCCTCCCCCTATGCACTCGCCGCGCTGTGGCTGGCGGGCGATCTCGGCTGGTGCGGCGATCATCCGCTGCTTGCGACCGCGCTCGGGGTCGCGTACCTGGCGGCGCTCGCGGTGCGGGTGCTCGGCGCGGCCTTCGGCCCGGTGCGCCCGCGGGCGGCACTGCTCGCGGTCGCCCTGGTGCTGGTCGCGCCCTGGGCCCTGGCGGTGCTCAATCTCGACACCCGGCTGTGGGTCGCGCCCGAGGCGGAGCAGACCCAGGAGGAGGAAGATCCGGCGGAGTCCGAGGCGCTGCTCTACGACCAGCCGGCGCGCATCGCCGCGGCGCTCGAGCAGGTGCGGCCCTCCGAGCCCGGGGTGCCGCGCGCCTACTTCGTCGGCTTCGCCGGCGATGGCGAGCCGGCGGTCTTCAGCCACGAGGCGCTGTTCGCGCGGCAGGTGTTCGCGGCGCGCTTCGGCACCGCGGAGCGCTCGGTACTCCTCATCAACGACGCCGACGACCGCGACTCGTACCCGCTCGCGAGCCTCTCGGGGCTCACGCAGGCGCTGAAGCTCCTGGCGACGCGCATGGACGCGGAGCAGGACGTGCTGGTGCTGTTCCTCACCTCGCACGGCTCGGAGGAGGGGCTGGAAGTCAGCAACGGCGGGCTGCCGCTCGCACCCTTCGGGCCCGCGGATCTGCGCCGGGCGCTCGATGAGTCGGGCATCAAATGGCGGCTGGTCATCCTGTCGGCCTGCTATTCGGGGGTGTTTCTCGATGCGCTCAAGAGCGACACCACGGCGATCGTCACCGCGGCGGACGCGACCCACAGCTCCTTCGGCTGCACCGAGGGCCGCGATCTCACCTGGTTCGGCGAGGCCTTCCTGCGCGACGCGCTCCCGGGAGCGCCCTCGCTCGAGGAGGCGTTCGACAAGGCAGCGCGGCTCATCGCCCGGCGCGAGGACGCCGAGCACGCGGTGCATTCCAACCCGCAGCTCTATGTCGGCGAGCTGATGCGCCGCAAGCTCCGCGAGCTCGACTCCGCCCGGCCCGGAGCCGGCCAGCACCCGTTCACCGCCCGACGTTGACGGCGCACCGCCGGCCCAAGGGTACAATTCCGCCCATGCGCAACACCGTCCGCAGCGCCAGCCTCCGCGGGCGCGCCCGCCGACAACGGGGCGCGGGGCGCGAGGCGGCCTCCGGCCAGCGCACGGCGCTGGCGGTGGTGATCCTGGCCGCGGGCGAGGGCAAGCGCATGCGCTCGCGAATGCCGAAAGTGCTGCAGCCGCTCGCCGGCCGGCCGCTGCTCGATCACGTGATCGAAACCGCCCGCTCGCTCAGCCCCCGGTCGATTCAGGTCGTCTACGGGCACGGCGGCGAGCGGGTGCGCGCGGCGCTGCCGGCCGCGGCAGTGTCCTGGACGCTGCAGGAGCCGCGTCTCGGCACCGGGCACGCGCTCGCCCAGGCGATGCCCGCCATTGCCGATGACCAGCAGGTGCTGGTCCTCTACGGGGACGTGCCGCTCATCAGCCGCTCGACGCTCGAGCGGCTGCTCGAGCTCGCGGGAAGCGGGCGGCTCGGCCTGCTCACCATGATGGCGGACGATCCGGCGGGCTACGGCCGGGTGGTGCGTGCCCCCGGCGGGCGGGTGCGCCGCATCGTCGAGGAGCGCGACGCAAGCGCGGCGCAGCGCCGCATCCGCGAGTGCAACACCGGGGTGCTCACCGGGCCGGCGCGGCTGCTGCGCGCGTGGCTCGGGCGGCTGTCCGCCGACAACGCCCAGCGCGAGTACTACCTCACCGACGTGATCGCCATGGCGGTGAAGGAACGGATCGCGGTCGTCGCGCTGACCGCGCCGGAGGCGATCGAGGTGCTCGGCGTCAACGACAAGGCGCAGCTCGCCGCGGTCGAGGACGCCTGGCGGCGCCGCGCGGTGCGCGCGCTGATGCTCGCGGGCGTCACGGTCGCCGATCCCGCGCGCCTCGACCTGCGCGGCAGCGTCAGCCACGGAGCGGACGTGTTCCTCGACGTCAACGTGGTGCTCGAAGGACACGTGGTGCTCGGCGACGGCGTGCGCGTCGGCCCGGGCTGCCTCATCCGGGACAGCGAGCTCGGCGCCGGCACCCAGGTGTTCGCCCACTGTGTCATCGACGGCACGGTGGCGGGCCCGGAGTGCAACCTCGGTCCCTTCGCACGCTTCCGGCCGCGCTCGGTGCTCGGGCGCGGGGTGCACATCGGCAACTTCGTCGAGGTCAAGAACTCCGAGCTCGGCGACGGCTGCAAGGCCAATCACCTCGCCTACGTGGGAGATGCGCGGCTCGGGGCGCGGGTCAACATCGGCGCCGGCACGATCATCGCCAATTACGACGGCGCCAACAAGCACCGCACCGTCATCGAAGACGACGTGCATACCGGCTCCAACAGCGTGCTGGTGGCGCCGATCACCGTGGGTGCGGGCGCCACCATCGCCGCGGGCTCGACCGTGACCGACATGGTGCCGGCCGGCAAGCTGACCGTGGCGCGGGCGCGCCAGCAGACCATCGAAGGCTGGCGGCGCCCGCTGAAGCGCGGCGGCTGAGCGCGGCGGGAAGCTGCGGCCTGCCGGGCGACGGCGCCGCGACCTGGGTCACGGCTGCGGGGGTGCGGATCCGGCGTTTTGCACGGGATTCAGGCAAACTTAGCGGTCCAGGGTGCCGGGAAGGCGCCGACTGCAGGGAATGGAGGCAAGCGGCCATGTGTGGAATCGTCGGAGCGGTCGCCGATCGGAACGTCGTCCCGGTACTGATGGAGGGCCTGCGGCGGCTCGAATACCGCGGCTACGATTCGGCGGGCCTCGCGGTGCTCAACGGCTCGAAGCACCTCACCCGGCTGCGCACCGTCGGCAAAGTGCGCATGCTCGACGATGCGCTCGAGCAGACCCCGACCGAAGGCCTGATCGGCATCGCCCACACCCGCTGGGCCACCCACGGCGTGCCGAGCGAGCGCAACGCCCACCCCCACATCTCGCGCGACGGGCTCGCGATCGTCCACAACGGCATCATCGAGAACCACGAGGAGCTGCGCGCCGATCTCGAGCGGCGCGGCTACCGCTTCTCCTCCGAGACCGACACCGAGGTGATCGCGCACCGTGTGCACTATCACCTCGAGACGCTCAAGGACCTGTTCAAGGCGGTGCGCGCCACGGTGGCGGAGCTCGAGGGCGCCTACGCGCTGGTGGTGGTGAGCGAGCACGATCCGGACCGGCTGATCCTCGCCCGCGAGGGCTGCCCGGTGGTGGTGGGACTCGGGCAGGACGAGAATTTCGTCGCCTCCGACGTCGCGGCGCTGCTGCCGGTGACCCGGCGCTTCGTGTTCCTCGAGGAGGGCGACGTCGCCGAGGTGCGGCGCACGACGGTGCGCATTCTCGACCGCAACGGCAACAGCGTCGAGCGGGCGGTGCGCGAGAGCGAGCTGTCACCGGAGGCGGCCGAGAAGGGTCCCTACCGGCACTTCATGCTGAAGGAGATCCACGAGCAGCCGCGCGCGGTCGCCAACACGCTGCAGGAGCGCGTCGCCAACGGCCGGCTGCTGGAGGCGGCGTTCGGACCGGCGGCCACGCGCGTGTTCGAGCGCACCCGCAACGTGCACATCGTCGCCTGCGGCACCAGCTTCCATGCGGCGGCGGTCGCGCGCTACTTCATCGAGCAGATCGCCAAGCTCCCCTGCCAGGTGGACATCGCCAGCGAGTACCGCTACAGGAGCCCCCTGGTGCCGCCGGATTCGCTGTTCGTCACCATCTCGCAGTCCGGCGAGACGGCCGACACGCTGGCGGCGCTGCGCCTCGCGCGCCAGTCCGGTTACCTGTCCCAGCTCGCGATCTGCAACGTGCCGGAGAGCTCGCTGGTGCGCGAGTCGGAGCTGGTGATGCTGACGCGCGCCGGCCCCGAGATCGGCGTCGCCTCGACCAAGGCCTTCAGCACCCAGCTCGCCGCGCTCGGCATGCTGGTGGTGGCGCTCGCCCGCCACCGCGGCTCCGACCCCGAGCGCGAGCGGGGACTCGTGACGCGCCTCATCGAGCTGCCCGCGCTCATCGAGCGCACGCTGGTGCTCGATGCGGTCGTCCAGCAGCTCGCCAAACGCTTTGCCGACAAGCATCACGCACTGTTTCTCGGCCGCGGCGCCCTCTATCCCATCGCCATGGAGGGGGCGCTGAAGCTCAAGGAAATCTCCTACATCCACGCGGAAGGCTACCCGGCCGGCGAGCTCAAGCACGGGCCGCTCGCCCTGGTCGATGCCGACATGCCGGTGGTCGCGGTGGCGCCCAACAACGACCTGCTCGAGAAGCTCAAGTCGAACCTGATGGAAGTGCGCGCGCGCGGCGGCGAGCTGATCGTATTCGCCGATCCCGAGGCAGGCATTCATCCGAGCGACGGCGTGACGGTCATCGAGATGCCGAAGCACGTCACGTACTTCCAGGCGCCGGTGGTCTACACGATTCCGCTGCAGCTGCTCGCCTACCACGCCGCAATCCTGCGCGGCACCGACGTCGACCAGCCGCGCAACCTCGCCAAGAGCGTCACCGTCGAGTAGCGGCGCCTCCCCGGGGGCGACGGCGCGCGGTACGATCGCGGCGATGAGCGCCACCCGGCGACCCTCCATCGCAGATCTGCCCGCGGGCCTCGCCATCGCGGGCCTGCTGCTGCCGGAGGCGGTGGCGTACTCGGGAGTCGCGAATCTGCCGCCCCAGGCCGGGGTCATCGCGCTCATCGCGGGCCTCGTCGCCTACGGCCTCATCGGCCGCAGCCGCTTCGCCATCGTCTCGGCGACCTCCTCATCGGCCGCGGTACTCGCCTCGGCGACCTTCGAGCTCGGCGCTGCCGACCCCGCACAGCGCGCGGCGCTCGCCTCGATCCTGGTGGTGGGAGCCGGGGTGGCGTTCGCGCTGTGCGGCGCGCTGCGCCTCGGTGCCATGTCGAGCCTGATCGCGCGCCCGGTGCTGCGCGGCTACGCGTTCGGACTGGCGCTGGTCATCGCGGTCAAGCAATGGCCCACCCTGGTCGGCATGCACGCTCACAGTGCCGCCTTCCTCGCGCTGCTCGGCGAGCTCGCGGGCAGCCTGGCGGACTGGCGGCTGCCGAGCCTCGGCTGCGGGCTCGCCGCGCTGCTCGTGCTGTTCACGCTCGAGCGCGTGCCGCGCGTTCCCGGAGCGCTGGTGGTGATCGTCGCCGGGATCCTCGCGGCTCCCTGGCTCGGTGCGCACGGCGTCGGGCTCACCGGGCCGATCCGTCTCGCGCTCGGCATGCCGGCCCTGGCGCTGCCGGACCCGGCGCACGGCTGGTCGCTCGCCGGGTTCTCGCTGGCGCTGATGTTCATTCTGTATGCCGAGTCCTACGGCTCGATCCGCACCTTCGCGCTCAAGCACGACGACGCCGTGCAGCCGAACCGCGACCTGCTCGCGCTCGGGGTGGCGAACGTGATGGCGGGCCTCCTGCAGGGCACTCCGGTCGGCGCCGGCTACTCCGGCACTTCGGCCAACGACGCGGCCGGCGCGCAGTCGCGGCTCGCCGGCCTCACGGCCGCGGCGGCGGTGCTGGTGCTGGTGCTGCTGTTTCGCGGGTGGATCGAACTGACGCCCGAGCCGGTGCTGGCGGCGATCGTGATCCACGCGGTGAGCAAGTCGCTGCGCGTCGCGGTGTTCAGCAACTACTTCCGCTGGCAGCGCGACTGGCAGGTTGCGCTCGCCGCCGTGCTCGCGGTACTGCTGTTCGGAGTGTTGCGCGGGCTGCTGGCGGCGATCGCCTTCAGCCTCGTGTGGCTGCTGAAGTCGCTCGCGAGTCCGCGCATCTCGGTGCTCGGGCGCGTCGGCGAGCACGACTACGTGAACGTCGCGCGTTTTCCGCAGGCGGTGAGAACGCCGGGACTGCTGGTGCTGCGGCCCGAGGAGCCGTTGTTCTTCGGCAACGCCGAGCCGCTGCTGCTGCGTGCCCGGGAGCTGGTGCTCGGCTCCCCCGCCACCCGGCGGGTGGTGCTCAACTTCGAGGAATCACCCGATCTCGACGGCACCGCGCTCGAGACGCTCGGGGAGTTCTGCGCCTGGCTCGCCGCGCGCGACATCGAAATCCGCGTCGCGCGGCTGCGGCACACGGTACGCGACGCGCTGCTGCGGGCCGCGCTCCCGCAACTGGCGGCGCCGACGCTGGACTACTCGAGCGTCGACGATGCCGTGCGCGGACAGAGCGTCACGCCGCGACCGCACGCGGCGGTACGGTGATGCCGCGGGAACGATCGTGTTAGTCTTTTTTCCATGAACAAAACAGGCGTCTGGCTGCCCGCGGTGCTCGGCGTGCTGCTGCTCGCCGGCTGCGAGAACCACAAGGCCCCGGCCGAGCGGGCCGTGGCGAGTGCCGAGGCGTCGCTCGCCGAAGTGCGTGATGCGGCGCGCAAGTACGTTCCCGAGCAGCTGCAGGCCGCGGAAGCGCAGCTCGCCGCCCTCAAGGCGAGCCTCGCGCGGGGCGACTACCTCGGCGTGCAGCGCGAGGCGCCGGAGCTGACTCTCGCGATCGCGGGCCTCAAGACCGCGGCCGAGGCGAAGAAGGCCGACGCCGAGGCGGCACTGGCCCGGGCGAAGGACGACTGGGGGCCGCTGAGTGCCGAGGTGCCGAAGGCGATCGAGGAGATCGCCGGGCGCGCCGCGGCGCTGTCGAAGTCCGCGGAGCTCCCCCGGTTCGTCACCCGGCAGCAGGTTGCCGCCGCGGGCGCGGGGCTCGAGTCGCTCAGATCGTTGTGGAGCGCCGCCTCCAGCGCCGCCTCCGCGGGGGACTTCCCCACGGCGGTGAGCAAGGCGCAGGCGGCGCGCGACAAGGCCGCGCAGATCCGCAAGTCGCTGCGGATGGACTAATCCATTGGCGGAAATCGCCTGCCGGCGATTTCCGCAGACCTGTCGCCCGGCTGTGCTGACGACGCGGGCAAAAGGCGTGACTTTTGCCCGCGCACAAAGGGCCGGTTGGGGCGTGCCACCGGCTCAGGCGAGCCGCGCGGTGAGGTCGTGAACCTCGGCCGACACGATCGTGACGTCGGCAAAGTCGCCGGCACGCAGCCCGCGGGCTGGCGCGATCCGCACCACGCCGTCGATCTCGGGCGCGTCCGCTTCGCTGCGCGCGATCGCGGTATCGCCCGCCACCGAGTCGACCAGCACGCGCATGCGCCGCCCGACACGCGCGGCGAGGCGCCGTGCACTGATCTGCGCGGCACGCTCCATGAATCTGCGGTAGCGCTCCTCCTGCACCCCGGGGGCGACCGCGCCGGGCAGCGCATTCGCGGCTGCGCCCGCGACCGGCGAGTACCGGAAGCAACCGACGCGATCGAGCTGCGCCTCATCGAGCCAGGCGAGCAGCTCGGCGAATTCCTCCTCGGTCTCTCCGGGAAAACCGACGATGAAGGTGCTGCGCAACGTGAGCTCGGGGCAGCGCTCGCGCCAGCGGCGGATGCGCGCCAGCGTGTCCTGCGCAGCGGCAGGGCGGCGCATGCGCCTGAGCACCGTCGGGCTGCCGTGCTGGAACGGGATGTCGAGGTACGGCAGCACGCGCCGCTCGGCCATGAGCGGCACGAGCTCGTCGACGTGCGGGTAGGGATAGACGTAGTGCAGGCGCACCCACACGCCGAGCTCGCCGAGCGCCTGCGCCAGATCGATCAGGCGGCTGCGGTAGTGCGCCCCA
Source organism: Steroidobacteraceae bacterium (assembly GCA_035702325.1). GTDB lineage: Bacteria > Pseudomonadota > Gammaproteobacteria > Steroidobacterales > Steroidobacteraceae > 13-2-20CM-66-19. The sequence continues at coordinate 3,235 of DASSQU010000189.1, read as the reverse complement.
CGCCAGCGGCCGCCCGCGTAGCGCAGGTCCGCACCGTAGGCGCCGGTGTCCTGCGAGATGACCAGCAGCTCCTTCACGCCCGCCGCCACCAGCTGCTCGGCCTCGCGCAGTACCGCGTCGACGGGGCGGCTCACCAGACGGCCGCGCATGGCGGGGATGACGCAGAAGCTGCAGCGGTTGTTGCAGCCCTCGGAGATCTTGAGATAGGCGTAGTGACGCGGCGTCAGCCGCACACCCTGCGGGGGCACGAGGTCGACGAACGGGTCGTGCCGCGGCGGCAGGTGCGCGTGCACCGCGTTCACCACCGCCTCGTAGGCCTGGGGACCCGTGACCCCGAGCACGCGCGGGTGGCGCTCGAGGATGCGCTGCGGATTCGCGCCGAGGCAGCCGGTGACCAGCACCCGACCGTTGCGCTCGAGGGCCTCGCCGATCGCCTCGAGCGATTCCTCGATCGCCGCGTCGATGAAACCGCAGGTGTTGACGACCACGAGGTCGGCCGCCTCGTAGCTCGGTGCCACGTCGTAGCCCTCGGCGCGCAGCTGCGTGAGGATCCGCTCGGAGTCGACCAGCGCCTTGGGGCAGCCGAGGCTCACGAAGCCGACGCGCGGGGCGCGGCGGCGCGGCGGCGCGCCGCGGCGGCGCCTGGTGGCGGCGTGCGGCACGGGGGGCCTAGCGGGCGCCGGCCGCGTGCGCCCAGGCACCGGCCCAGGGCGTGCCGGGCCGGTGATGCATGCGCAGCAGCGTGCAGAACACCGCCAGCACGACCAGCGGCATGAGCAGCCACGGCCAGATGGCCGGACGGCGCTCGCGGGGGCGGCGTGGCTCAGCGGCCATACACTCCCATGAGCTCGGCCACGCCGAGGGAGTTTGCCTGCACGTTGAAGCCGATGAAGGCCGCGGTCGCATCCGCCGGTGCCTCGAGCCTGGCGACCTTGAGCGCGTAGAGGCGCAGGTAATAGCGGTGGGGCTTGCCCGGCGGCGGGCACGGCCCGCCGTAGCCGCTGGTGCCGAAGTCGGTGCGGCCCTGGATGACGCCCGCCGGCATCAGGCTCCTGTGCGGGTCGCCGGCGCCGGCCGGGAGCGAGCTCACCCCGGGCGGGATGTCGTACGCGACCCAGTGCCACCAGCCGCTGCCGGTCGGGGCATCGGGATCGTGCATGAGGAGTGCAAAGCTGCGGGTGCCGGCCGGCGGGTCGCTCCAGGCGAGCGCCGGGGAGACGTTGTCGCCCCGGCAGCCGAAGCCGTTGAAAACCTGCCGCTCGGCGATCTTCCCGCCCGGTGCGATATCGGGACTCGTGAGGGTGAACTTGCCGCCCGCACCCTTCTGCGAGGACTTCCCGGACGGCACCTGCGCCGCCACCAGGGTCGCCGTCGCCGCGAGCCAGGCCCCCGCAATCCACGCCGTGCTCATGTGTCCGCTCCCCGTCCGCAGTGGACCCGCCACCGCAGCAGCGCAGTGTGCCGCGCCCGGCACGCCCGGTGCAAATGCGGCACCGGGCTCGTCCCGCCCCCTCTTAGCGGTGCACCCAGTCTCCACCGCGCGCGTGCCAGCCGTCGCGGCGGTGAACCCAGGTGCGGGGAACCCAGCGATAGCCAGGCCGCGGCTCCACCCAGTGACCCGGGTGCCAGGCGTAGCGCCCGCCCTCCCAGAACCACCCGCCGCCGATCCAGAAATAGCCGGGCGCCGGGGCCACGCCGATCACCTCGTACTGCGCCGGCGGCGGCGCGTAGGCGACGGCGACGCCGTATTCCGGCCCCGGCGCCACGACGCACGCCGACAGCACGGCGCCAAGCAGCGCAGCGGCGACCGCGGTGCGGACAGGCTTGAGTCTCATCGTGCTGCCTCCTCTTGTTCCCGGGCAGGGTGCCGGAACATATTAGCAACAACGTGCTCCACCGCCGTCGAGCATACAACGCGCGCGCCGGGCGCTTCGGGCCCGACTACTACCGGCGCTACTACTACGATCGACGCACCGCGGTGACCACCCGCGCGGAGATGCGCGCCCGCGCGCGCCTCATCGCCGCCCTCACCGCCCACGCGGGGTTGCCGGTGCGGCGCATCCTCGAGGCCGGGTGCGGTACCGGGCTGCTGCGTGCGGCGCTGCTGCGCCTGCTGCCGCGCGCGCGCTACACGGCGCTCGAGGCGAGCGCCTACCTGTGCCGCCGCCACGGCTGGCAATACGGGCGCATCGAGCGCTACCGCGCCCGGCGGCCGTTCGACCTCGTCATCTGCTACGACGTGCTGCAGTATCTCGATGAGCGCGCGGCCGAAGGAGCGCTGCGCAACCTCGCCCGCCTGTGCCGCGGCGTGCTGTACTTCAGCGCGCTGACGCGCATCGATCTCGAGCGCAACAGCGACCCGCGGCGCACCGATGCCGACGTGCACCTGCGCAGCGCCCGGTGGTACCGCCCGCGGCTGCGGCGGCACTTCCGCGAGGCGGGACTCGGCTTCTGGGTGCGGCGCGGCGCGCCGCTCACCCTCTGGGAACTCGAGTCGCAGTAGCGTGCGGCGCGCCCGCGCGGCCACCGCGGCGGCGGAACAGCGGATAGAGCGGCAGGCCGAGCGCGATCAGCACCACGGTGGCGATCGATTCCCGGGGCGCGGTCAGCAGCGCGCTGATCACGATCCACACCATCACCAGCGCGAACAGCAGCGGCACGACCGGGTAGCCGGGCAGGCGAAACGGACGCGGCGCCTGCGGCAGCCGGCGCCGCAGCACGATCACCGCGAGCGACACCGGGATCCAGAACAGCGCGTACGACATCACCGCCATGTTGGTCAGCTGGTCGAAGGTTCCGGAGGCGGCCAGCAGCGCGCCCCAGAGCGCGAGCAGTACCAGCGAGGTGACCGGCACGCGGCTCGCCGGGCTCAGGCGGCCGAAGGGCGCGAAGAACAGCCCGTCGCGCGCCGCGGCGTACGGGACGCGCGCGGCGCTCAGAATCACGCCGTTGAGCGAGCCGATGGTCGAGATGAGAAAGATCAGCGCCGCGATCGGCGCGGCGCGCCCGCCGAGGAACGTCTGCACCGCGCGCGCCGCCACCGAGGGCGCATCGGGATAGGCGGTGGAGTTGGCGCTCGCCACCTGCCAGAAGGGCAGCGCGTACAGGTACGCGGTGTTGATGGTGAGATACAGCGCCAGCACCAGCAGCGTTCCCCCCACGAGCGCCCGCGGCAGCGTGCGCTGCGGCTCACGCACCTCGCCGGCTGCCATCGGCAGGAACTGCCAGCCGCTGT
>DASSQU010000188.1:0-2448 GCA_035702325.1 Steroidobacteraceae bacterium | reverse complement strand
GCCAGACCGGCGGCCATCACGGCGATCGCGCTCGCCACCAGTACCCAGCGGTAGCGGCGGGTGAACGGCACCAGAACCGTGGCGAAGGCCGCGAACCAGGCGCTGCCCGGAGTGCGCGCGGCGCGCGCCGCCGGCACGCGCAGCAGAGACTGGAGCGCGGGGAACAGCGTGAAACTCGCAATCCACGCCGCCAGCAGCCCACTCGCGGTCCACAGGCCCATCTCGCGCACCGGTCGAATGTCCGACACCGCGAGCGCCGCGAACCCGACCGCGGTCGCCAGGATCGAGGCGGTGCACGGCAGGAATTTGTCGGCGAGCGCCCCGACGTGATGCTCGAGCGCGGTCGCCGCCGCGCTCGGGTCGAGGTAGCGCGCATGGATGTAGACCAGCGTGGCGGTCGTCGTGACCATCACGGTGAGCGGCACCAGCGCCGAGACCACCGTGTGCGAGAAGCCGAAGAGGTCGGCGAGACCGACGGCGATCGCCACCACGGCGGCGAGCGTCAGCACGACCGCCGCGAGCGTGCGCCAGCTGCGGTAGACGATCAGCACCAGGGCGAGCAGGAAGACGCCGAACAGCGGCATGAAGCGCTTGGTCGCGAGGCCCGTCTGGCGCTCGAGCCAGGCATCGAGCCACGGTGATCCGACGCGCCGCACCGCCGTGAACGGTGAGCCGGCGGACTCGAGCGGCCGCAGCCGTGCATCGATCGCGGCGAGTGCCAGGTCGCGCTCGGCGGGAGAATGCACGCGCAGCTCGAGCGCGATTCCGAGATAGTGCTCGCCGAGGAGTCCCGCGCGGCGAAAGAGCGCCGTGCCGGTCGCGAAGGCGCGCAGCCGATCGGACTGCGCGGGGCGCAGCTCTGCGCCGGGGATTGCCAGGCGGTAGACGGTAAGCAGGCTGCGCGGCGCGACCCCGGGGAGCTGTGCGAGCCCGTTCTCGAGAGCGTCGGCGGCGCCGAGCGCGGCGGGGCTCAAAGGGTCGGGTGCCTCGAGGACCAGCAGCGCCTGGTCGCCGCTGGGAAACAGGCGCTCGAAATCGCGCGTCGCGCGCGCGACGGGGTCGCCGGGCACCATGAGGTGCTCGATGGCGAGATCGTCCGGGATGCGCAGCGCGCCGTACGCTCCCGCCACGGTGAGCGCCAGGAAGGCGCCCGCGATCCAGCCCCTGAGCTGCAGGATGCGCGTAAAGATCCGCAGAGCCCGGGGCGAGGCGGGCACACTCATGCAAGGGGCGCTCCTGCCGACCGCGTAGGTCCCCGGCGCGCGCTGATGATAGCCTAAACCGATGGGCACACCGCTCGCGGCCGCGGCCGTTACGCTCGTCTTCTGCGCGCCGGGATATCCGGGCGAGAGCGGGGACGCTCAGCCGTACGTCGATCAGTTCGCGCAGGCGGTGGTCGCCGCCGCCGGCTGGCCGGCGGGGAGCCTGTCGGCACTCTACGAGCCGACGGAGGCGGGCGGTTTGGCGAAGCTCGCCCGCCCCGATGCGGCGCTCGTCTTCGTGCCGTACCCATTCTTCGTCGAGCACGCGGTGCGGCTGCATCTCGCGGCGCTCGTCGCGGCGGACGTGGCCGACACCGGTCCCCGTCAGCGGTGGACGCTCGTCGCCAGGCGCGGTCGCATCAGCGGTCCGGCCTCGCTCTCCGGCCTCGCGATCGTGAGCACGGCGGGCTACGCCCCGGAGTTCCTCCGACGCTCGGCACTTGCGGCGTGGGCGCTGCCGCCCGATGTGCGCATCGAACCGACCGGACAGGTGCTGAGCGCGCTGCGACGCGTGGCCGCCGGCGAACCCGTGGTGGTGCTCCTCGATCAGACTCAGGCGGCGGCGCTCGCAAGCTTGCCGTTCGCCGGCGAGTTGCAGGCGGTCCTCCAGTCCCCCGAGGTGCCGGTCGCGGTACTCGCCGTGGTCGACTCCCGGCTGGGGGCGGCGCGCGTCCGAACCCTGCGGTCCGGGCTGCTGAGGCTGGGTCACGAGCCGGGCAATGCCGAGCTGCTCGCCGCGATGCGCCTGCGGGGCTTCGTGGCGCCCGAGCTTCCCGGCCTGACGGCAGCCCCGTGAGGGGTTGGACCGCAGGCGCAGCGCTCGCGCTGCTCGCCGCCGGCTGCGCGGCGCCGCCGCCGCCCCGGACCGCGAGCACCCCGGCGCCGATCGAGGGGCGGGTCGAGGCGATCACTGCAGACGCTCGGCGCAGCGAGCACGAGGCCGATCCTGAGGTACGCGGTGAGCTGGCCGAGAACGCGAGCCGCGAGGCGCAGGCGTGTCTCGCGCTCGAGCCGCACTCTGCCGCCTGTCTGTACGGACGGGCGCTGGCGCTCGGCCTCGAGGCGCGGGCCCATCCCGCGCACGCGGGCGAATGGCTCAGGAAAATGCTCGCCGACCTGACCGCTGCGGAAGTCGCGGACCCCGGCTACGATGAGGCCGGGCCGGCGCGCGTGCGGGCGCTGGTGC